>JANMJF010000790.1:0-5461 GCA_031371245.1 Pseudomonadota bacterium
CAAGACGTCGATTCCTTCGCCGCCGCCTATGCCGGCCGCCACGCGCAATGCGCCTTCGACCAGGCTAGCGTCTTCCTGCGCCATTTCGTCCGCGGCTTGGGCGGACGCGACCTGCGCATCGCCACCGACGAAGACACCTTCACCGACACCGAAGCACTGTATTTGCCGGAATCTTTCAACGTCTTTCCCGCAGCCGAGCAGAACTTCACGCTCTACAAGCTGACCGCTGTGCATCTGTGGGCGCAGACCTGGTATGGCACCTGGCGCTACCAGGTACTGGAAAAACTGCTGCGCCATTTCGACACCGACGCAGTGCTGCCGATCTTCAACCGCCTGGAATGCATACGCCTCGACGCCTGCCTGGCGCGCGAACTGCCCGGCGTGGCGCGGGAAATGCAGACCTTCGGCGGTGACGATGCCGACCAAGCACAGGCTTGGCAACACTGGCGCGAGCACGCGCCCGTGCTCGATGCGCCCGGCGCCACGGCCGAGGACTCCCTGGAATTAATCGGCTCTTTTCTCGCTGCCCCGCTGCCACCACTGAAGCTCTATCAAGGCGAGATGTTCGCCGGCAAGGTGCGCCAGGCGATGTTCGCGCGCATCGAGCGTGAGAAGTCCGCTTTTCAGCGCGCCATGCAGGACATGCGCAACGAAGGTGACGGCCCCGAAGGTATTGGCGCCGACGCCGCGCAGAAGCAGATGGTTGATATCCAACCCACCGACAACGAAACCGATAGCGACGTGAACCTCAGCATGCAGGTCAGTATCGACGGCAAGCTGCAACAACTGCCCGAACATCTGAAAGACCTGGTCGGCTCCATCCTGCAGGACTTCGGCGAGATCCCCGATGATCATATGGAGCGCATGGAGCTCGGCGAATACAGCGACGACCTGCAAGCCCAAAGCGGCGACAACGATGGCGACGGCGCCGCCGAGCTGTCGACCGAAGGCACCTTCACCTACCGCGAGTGGGATTGTGTGCGCAATCGCTTCCGCGAAGGCTTCTGCACCTTGCGCGAACTGAGCGTGCCGCCCGGCGACGAGAGCTTCGTGACCGAAACGCTAGAAAAACATCGCGGCCTCATGAAATCGATCAAACGGACCTTCGAGGCGGTGCTAGGCGAGTCCAAGCTGCAGCGCCGTCAGTCGGATGGCGATGACATCGATCTCGATGCCCTGATCGAGGCCTATGCCGACCTTGCCCAGGGTCGCGAGATGAGCGAGTACCTCTATACCCGCTATCGCAACCAGGAACGCAATATCGCCGTAATGTTCATGGTCGATATGAGCGGCTCGACCTTGGGCTGGGTGAACGACGCCGAGCGTGAATCACTGGTGCTGTTGTGCGAAGCGTTGGAACTGCTCGGCGACCGCTACGCCATCTATGGTTTTTCGGGGCGTACCAACAAGCGCTGTGAGGTTTACAAAATCAAGGAATTTGACGAGCCCTATAACCTCGAGGTCCGCCAACGCATCAGTGGCATCCGGCCCAAGGCTTACACTCGCATGGGCGTCGCCATCCGTCACCTCGGTCATCTGCTGCACCAGACCCGCGCACGTACCAAGCTCTTAATCACTTTGTCCGATGGTCGCCCCGAGGACTACGGCGGTTACAAGGGCAAGTACGGTATCGAAGATACCCGCCACGCGCTGCTTGAAACACGTCAGGGCGGTATTCATTCTTTCTGCATCACCATCGACAACGAAGCGCAGGAATATCTGCCGCATATGTATGGGCCGGCGAATTACGCGGTCATCGATGAGGTGCAGAAATTGCCCTACAAGGTCGCGGATATCTATCGGCGGCTGACGACCTGAAGAGTCGGTCAGAGCCTGTGTTCGGCGGAAAACTGTCGCGCCCAGGCGATCATTGGCTCACGTGGCCAGATTAAGGCATAGGCTTTGGGCAGATATTCGCCCTTGTCATAGAGTGCGCGGCGGGTCTCCGAGGTGGCCAACGCGCCGCCGTGCGGATCGTCGTTTGAATAGAACACCAGCGCGCCGTTCTGTTCGGGACGGGTGCGCAAGTAGGTCAGGCGCGGACTAACCGTCGCGAGCGCCGGGTCATAGAACCAGCTGCCGCCGTACATACCTCGAATGGTCGGGTGTCGTTCCATCAAGCGCGCTATTCGCACGTAGCATAGATCCCAGCCGTCCGGAGTGAATTCTTCTCGCTCGTCGAGATGCGTGTGGATCTGATACCAGTGCGAGTTGCCACCGCTCGCCAGCAGCAGCTTCATGACGCCCCAGAACTGGCGGCGGCCACCGCGAAACAAGAGCGCGCGGTGGAAGCCGCTCGACGGTTCCACCACTTGCGCACCGGCGGGAAACATTTTCTGTCTGCACAACGCCATATCTTTCAACAACAAATCGCTTTGGCTGCGATAGTGTTCAAAGTCGCGGTTCTGAATCGCCGCGATGATTCGCGTATAGGAATATGCGAAGCGCGCGAGGATGTCCGGCGTATAGTCGCATCTGCGGGCGCGGGATTCGAAGTCACGCATCAAGGTCAGCATGGTGACATGCTGATAAGCCTCGAAACCCGTCACGCCGTAATGCGCTTGAATACCAGCCCATTGTTCGACAATCAACGGGCCAAGGGCATGGTAGGGCTCGCGCTCGTCGATGGCGTCGAACGCGGCGATGGTGTCACGCGGGTCGAAAGCAGAAAACAATGGGCCGTTTGCCACCCGACGTTCCTGCAACAGACGCTCTGCTGTTTTGAAATCCATCATGCTCCCACCTCTGCACAACTCTCGGGAAAAAGCCTGTGCGGGCGCACTGGATTAGGCACCCGTACCGTGACGCGACGCGCCAGGAAACCACCCAGCCAGTATGCGGCGCAAGGAATATCGCCATTTTTCAGTGATTCGGCCGACAAAGAATATCGATGCAAGACTCAAACTCCACAGCAACAATCCGCGCGGAATACTTTGGGGATCATGGCCTAACAAGGCCGCAAAAAACGATAGCAAAGCATAGTGCAGCAAGTAGAAAGTAAAGGTGAAGGATGCGAGATAGCGAATCGGCCGTTCCCAGTGCTCCAGGAAGCGCCCAAAGCGGAATGCGATGCGATTGGCACCCATAAAGTGCGCAGCAACTCCCACACCGAGGAGAAAGTCGAAAGCGAAATGTTGCGAAAAGCCGAGCTCGCGCAAGCGTGGCCCGATAGCGGCAAGGCTGATCTCATGGATGGCCTGCGGCCAGGACAGAAAATAGCTGGTCAAATAAAACAATACCGGCAAGATAAACAAAACCCAGCCAATACGCTCTGAAAGCGCGTATCGCAGCCCGTGGCGATAGAGAATCACGCCCAGTATCCACAACGGGAACAGCAACGCGATCCGGGGTCCGACACACAACAACAAAATGACCGACAAGGCGACGCCCGTTGCGCGACTCCCCGCGAAGGTGAAAGCGGCGAATATCAGGTAATACCAAAACTCATAACATAGCGACCAGAGCGGCACATTGCCTAGGTTGGCAACCTGCCCAGACCAATGCTGATTGATCAGGAAGAGGTTACCCATCACGGTAAAAATCAATTCGCCGGCGGAGGCAGGGATATAAACATCGGCATAGATCGCGGGACTCAATGCAGCGCCCAGGTAGAGCGTAATCAGTGTGATCGCCAAGGTGGGTAGAAAGACGGAATAGATCCGCGATACGCGCGCGACGAGGAAGGTCCGGCAGGTGTTTTCCTTGTCTTGCGCGACCCACGCGATGACCATGCCCGACAGCACGAAGAAAACGATCACCGCATGGTGGCCGACATTGACCCATGGCAACCACGGCAGAAAATTCTGAAATGCCGAATGGTAGAAAAAGACCAGGAAGGCCATCAGAAAACGCGTGGCGTCGAGGTAAATGGAAAAATGCAGGTTCATCGGCCGCTCTGTTTCATGCTGTACGAGACCGCTGTCGAGGGTCGCGGCATCCGATTAAGGTCCGTGGCGGAAGCGGCGCAAGAGTTCGAGGAAGCCAGCCATTTCTGCCTCGAACTCGACGTCGCTAACGGCTTCCGAATCGAGAAATCGACGCAGTTCCAGCGGCGGTGTGTCGCGATAGTTAAATCCGGTCTTGGTCGTGGTCGCTGTCCTCACCCCCCAATTTTCCAGCCATGCCAGTTGGCCGGGCACGTATTCGCCACTTGGATAGCAGAAATGCACGAGCGGCTGGTTCGTTGCCGCGGTCAGGGCGCGGCGATTGTCGTCGAGTTCGCCCGCCAGGTCCGCGTAGTTCGTAGTCGGTAGACGGTGGCGGTGCGTGTGGAGCTGGAGATCGATGCCCCAGCCGCGAATCGTCGCGGCTTCCTGATAGGTCATAAAGGACATGACGCGCGATTGCTCGAGAGCGTCGGCGTCCATCCCTAGTGTCTCGCCTACCCGACGCAACAGATGCTGGCGTGCCGCAGCATCGGGGAGCGTTTCAGCAAGCGCGATCAATGCCTCACAGGCCAATTCTCGTGCGGACGGCGCGCCAATCTCATAGCTGCCGCTAAGCCTCGGGTCCGCCTGCGCGAGATCGAGACACTGCGGCGCGCTGCGCCACAAGAGGTAATCGACCGCGACATTGAAGACCTGAGTCTGCTTGTCTACATAGTAGGTTGCGAGATAGAGAGTTGCTGGAAAGTGATGGTCGCGCAAGGCTGGCGCCATGTGCCACGCCGTGCCTACCCAACCATCGTCGATAGTGATCACGGTCGCACAGGGCAGCGCGGTGCCGGCTTTCAGTCGCTCGACCGCAGGGCCGAGTTCAAGAACAGGATAGCCGGCTTGGGCGAGGAAGTTCAGGCGACGGCGAAAGCGCTCGGGACTAATGAATAGCCCGCCGCGAAAAGCATCCTCGCCGGCGATCGCGGCGCCGTGATAACAAAGGATCCGCAGTTGATGTCGTGTGAGCCAACGGGCGAGCCGGAAACCACCGACCGCGCGGGCAAGGAACAGTATGAGTATCTTCACATTCAACGGCGGCGGTCAATTTATGCCTTAGTCAGCCACGGCTTGTACGAGATAGCTTTCCTAGCAGCAATCGAACTTAGGGAATCGTCGCGAGGAGGAGAGCGAGCACCGCAGGGCGCATTCGAGGCGAATAGTGGAACTCAAACGAATCTGCGTGTGCACATCGACCGCTGTACCATCGCCGGCGCAGATCTGACCTCAGACTCCTTGTCACTAGCTTAACAGCCTCATCCCGCTTGGCGCGACTCCGTCGCTGTTGTGCGCTGCCACGTGCGTTCTCGCCGCCTGCCACGATAGGCGTCAGGGCAATTCCTGATCGGCACCGGCGCCAGCACATCCGCCAGTCGCGGCATCAGCACCTTAGGACCCTGGTCAAAATTATCTCTACATTCGGCTGTTCCTGAGCGGCTGCCGCTGCGTTGCTATTCTTGGCAATAGCCCCGCTATTGCCCGCGAATCGCGCCCGGCAAGCAACCACTCAGCAACACCCTCGGTGTTGA
>JANMJF010000007.1:0-4315 GCA_031371245.1 Pseudomonadota bacterium
AACGACCTCAGAGCGATTGGGAATGTAAGCCGTTAACGCCCTTCGTGCGGATGCCATGCTTGCCGACGGCGTCATTCGGCCATCATCCCGGAATCGCCTCTCTAACTTCGTGATGGCATTCGAATATCCGCCCGCGTCATCGCCGTGCTTCGCTCGCTAATGACGCGAGCATCTTCGGGGCGGAGTTCAAAACGGGCGTGAAACTGCTGTACCTTGATCGCCATCAAGGCAATCGCCGCGAATCCGTCGATGCCCGCCGCAATTCCGACGGCCACCGTTGGGATATTGAGGGCACCGAACACGCCTCCAAGACAGGCGAGCCCGATCAGAATCGCGTCTATGCGGGTGCCATGCCAAGCGAAGAGTCCGAACCATTCCGGCGCCCACGCAAACAGCGTGGGCCCGATGATTTCGTGCGTCAGTCCGAGCATCGCGATAATGAAGCTGTCCAGAGCCTGCAGATCCTGTGGATGGGAAATATAACCGCAAGTCTTGGCCCGTTTGAGCATTGCTGCTATTGAATTCGAACCCCGTCAGCAGCAACGAGCGCGGTGAAGTGCGAGCGCTTACCTCGAAATTCCACGGGACGACAGTGAACTCGCCTCACGTCGTCGTGTTGTATGCGTTTATCAAAAAGACTCAACACACGCCGGATCGTGAGTCGCAGGGCGCATAGGCACGACCAAGAGTGCCATCTCACGGCTCGAGTCTGCTGGCCAACATGCGCCCTCGTTGGCAACGCTTAAGCGGTACGCGCAAGCGGTGGGGTGTGAACTGCAAGTCAAGTTGGTGCCGCACAAGGCAAGGGCATAGCAGCCCTACGCTGAGTCGTTCGGGACAGCACTTCATAGTCGAATGGCTGGAGCCGGTCGCCACCCATTTCAACGGTTATCAGCTTGCGCGTCAGGGCACACTGCAAAGTCCTGGGATCTACCGCTATGACCTAGGGGGCGGCGCCGACCACCGTCATCGCTACAATGCCCGGCGACAAGAGCATCATCGTCGTGCATCACCAGCCACTGACTCTCCATCGCTTTCCCTTTCAGGCCATGGGCTCGCCCTGCGAGATCCAGTTGTTCGCCGCGAATGTCGAGACCGCGCGCCGGGGTGCCGAAGCGGCTATCGCCGATATCGTGCGTCTCGAAGCGCGCTATTCCCGTTATCGCGACGACAGCCTGTTGTCAGACATCAATCGTGTTGCCGCACAGGGCGGCAGCATCGCCGTCGATGAAGAAACCGCCAGCCTGCTCAATTACGCCGCCACCTGCTATACCGAGAGCGCAGGCTTGTTCGACATTACCTCGGGTATCCTGCGCCGTGCGTGGCGCTTCGAGCAGGGCCACATACCTGACCCAGACCACATAGCCGCGCTGCTGGCGCGCATCGGCTGGCACCGGCTGCGCTGGCAGCCACCGCTTTTATCTTTTCCCGAAGCCGGGCTCGAACTCGATTTCGGCGGCGTGGTGAAGGAATACGCGGTCGACCGTGCCGCCACGCTGTGTCACGCGGCGGGCTTGCATCACGGCGTGGTGAATCTCGGCGGCGACATCAAGATCATCGGCCCGCGCGCCGATGGCCAGCCGTGGCGCATCGGCATCAAACATCCCCGTGCGCCTACGGCGCTGTTGGAAACGCTAGAACTGCACGGCGGCGCGCTCGCCACCAGCGGTGACTATGAACGCTGCATCGTGGTTCAAGGCCGACGTTACGGGCACATTCTGAATCCACACAGCGGCTGGCCGGTGCAGCATCTGGCAGCGGTGAGTGTGGTGGCGGAGTTCTGCGTGATCGCCGGCAGTGCCGCGACCATCGCCATGCTGAAGGAAGCACAAGGTCCGACGTGGCTGGCCAGCCTCGGCCTGCGTCATCGCTGGGTTGATGTGGATGGCGGCAGCGGCGGCGACTTGGTATAGCCGCGCAGAATTACTGGATAGTGCGCCCGGTCACGCCGTGGCTGCCGGCCTTACCGTCAACGTGGTCAATGAAGTAGTCGAGGAAAAGTCGAGTCTTGGCCGCCATGTACTGGCGACTGCTGTAAAGCGCCGTCACGGGCAGCGACATGGGGCTGCTGTTGTTGATGGTGATTTCCGCCAACTCAGCGCGTGCCAGTTCATCGACCACCGCATAGCGCGGTACATAAGCAAGACCCAGCCCGGCAACCGCCGCTTCGATCACCGCCGCCGTGCTCGGCGAGGCGAAATTGCCATTCACCGGCTGCGCGACCAGGCTGCCATCGGCGATGAAATTCCAGCGCTCGTAACCGTCCATCGACTCATCGAGGATGCAATTGTACGCAGCCAGATCGCCCACCCGCTGTGGCCGTCCGCTGGTTTCGATAAAAGCGGGCGCGGCACACAACATGTAGGGCGCACTGCCGACCTGCTTGCACACCAGTGAGCTGTCCTTCAAGGCGCCGATGCGGAAGATCAGATCGAGACGCGAAGCCACTACGTCCGGCTCGGCGTCTTGCAGACCGAGTTCGATGCGGATGCCGGCGTTGTCGCGTGCGAACACTGCGATGATGGGGGTCAGGACCTGGGTGCCGAAGGACGGCGGACAGCTCACACGCAGCACGCCCCGTGGCGCGGAATTGAGCGCAGTCACCGCCAGTTCGGTGTCCTCGATACGCTGCAGGATATCGACCACTTGCTCGACATAGAGCTCGCCAGCGTCGGTCATGGACACGCCCCGGGTGGTCCGTTGCAGCAAGCGCACATCGAGCTCTTCCTCAAGGTGTTTGACCTGTTTGGAGAGCATGCCCGGCGTGACTTCCAGTGCGCGCGCGGCAGCCGAGAACGAGCCCAGCCGCGCGACGGTCACGAGGGCACGCATGTGTCCGATCTTATCCATGCCGACTCGCCATCTAGCTCAGGTGTCCCATCATTGGTGTAGCGGCGCGATGGACCCGTTGGGGGTCTGATGATGTTGCGCCGCAGCAGGATGAGGATAGGGTACCGCGCTGAGACGATCAATGGCCGGCAACCGGTCGAGTGCAAACTTAGGTGACCGGCGTCACACGCGCACAGCTTGGTTTGCTCGTCACTGGTGCATGCGCTCAGCGCACACCCAGGATCCAGCCCTCGAGTTGTGCGCGCCGCCGTTCCGGCAAGGTCAGCGGTGGATTGAAATAATCCCGTAACGCGCCCAACACATCCATGTCGCGCAACCACATCGCGCAGGCATAGGCATCCTGCTGATCGGCGGTGCGATCGTTATTCGGATAGCGACGTCTGAACATCGATGGATAGATCTCCGCCACCACCGAGCGCCCGGGTTTGATATCGAAACCATCGAAGGGCCAGAAGTGGGTGCGCGCGCGCAGGCGTCGATCATCGCGCAACGCTTTGAGCCAGGGGATGCCGGCGTGGGTCGATTTTGCCACCGAACCTTGCATGTCGAACTGGAATACGCTCTTGGCCGACGAGGTCCAGCGTTCGCACAGTCGCAGTTCGTCGGACGTACCGCTGGGCGGTTCTTGATCGCGCACAAAATCGACATACATGTGATCGCGCGTGGTCGGCCAATGGAAATGGAAGTGACGCAGAAATTCGTCCCAGCTGCCGAGCTTGTGGCGCTGCATATAGGACCAGGGCAAGGCGAAACCGTGATCGACGCCAATCACGCAGGGCTGGTCACGCAGCAGCCGCTCGCGCATGAAACGTGCGATCTCCTTGCGACACCAGTTGCGCGCGCCGCTATCGAAGGGCGCCACGGGCAGCGCGTCGGAGTGGCCATCGGATTCGTAGACTTGCAGGCCGCGCAGACGTGACACGGGCGCCTCGGCACCGGAATAGTCGATACCGATATAACGCGCGAACAAGGCGTGCGTGGTCATGGTAGTCGGTCCCCGCGCCCAACAGCTAAGGCTGTCAGCGCGGCGTGCAGCCCCTGCACTTCGTCGTCGTGAATATCGAGCGCCTGCAGTGTCTCGGCGAGACGCGTCAGGTATTCGCGATTGCTGCCACTCGGTCCCACGGCGTAAGCGATCTGATGGACCATGGCAGGCAGCGGCGCAGGACCGACGAAGCTGGGATTGTCCGACCCCGCCACATAGGTGATGGCTGTCGTGCGTTCACCGTCTTCGAATTCCAACTCTACCGCCGTGCGCGTATACCCATTGCGCTCGCGATAATCGAGCTCAGCAACGATGGCTCCCCACTGCGCGGCGGGGGCACGAAACGCCATGCCCCAACAGGTGGCAGCGGCATCGGGCACCAAGGTCACGACGCGACCGGGCGCCGCAGGTATACCGCGATGATCGGGCGAGGCCTGCCAGAAACGGCGGCACCAGCCGCGTAGCGCGGCCTTGCGACTG
>JANMJF010000026.1:0-14681 GCA_031371245.1 Pseudomonadota bacterium
ACGCTCGGCGCTACGCTGGACTTCGAAGGAACAGCACCGAGTGAGTCACCTATCGCGGTGTAAAGCGGCTATGAAAGCGAGTACGAAATGAGATCGTACGAGCCAGCTTCGGCACTGGCGCGAGCTAGCGCTGCCACCACAACCCCACGCGCAGCGATGACAGCAACTTCCTCCCAGCGAGACGACATTCAAGGCCTGCGCGCGATCGCCGTGCTGGCGGTCATCGTCTTTCATCTGAACCGCCAGTGGCTGCCCGGTGGTTTCATCGGCGTTGACATCTTTTTCGTGATCTCTGGCTACCTGATGGCATCGATCAAGCTGCGCCAGGAACAACGCGGTCCGTTTTCCTTTATGGATTTCTACGCCTCGCGTATCCGGCGCATCGTGCCGGCCTATCTCATGTTGTTGAGCTTGACCACGGTCATCATGGCGGTGCTGCTGATCCCGCGCGATTTCGGTAGTTATGGCAAGAGCCTGGCGGCGGCGCTCTATTTCGCCAGCAATCGTTTCTACTCGGAGCAAAGCGATTATTTCGCGCCGGCGGCCCACGAGTTGCCGTTGCTGCATACCTGGTCACTGGCGGTTGAGATGCAGTTCTATGCGGTGTTGCCGTTGATGCTGGCCGTCGTCAACCGCCGCTGGCGGGTAGCGGTCCTCACCAGCAGCGCCGTTGCGATCCTCGGCTATTCGTCTTATCAACTGGCCGCAGGCTATCGGCAATCGGAATATTTCTCCTTGCTGGCGCGCATTCCAGAATTCCTGATCGGATCGCTGTTGGCGTTCTGGTCTGCGCAGCGACAATGGACTAGCGCGACGTGCAATCTTGCGGCGGTTACGGGCCTGCTGCTGACGGCCGCCAGTCTGTGGCTGATCTCCGAGCAGACGCCGTTCCCGGGGGCGGTCGCGCTGGTGCCCTGCGTGGGGGCTGCTTTGATCATCGCAGGGCGGCAAAGCGTGGTCAGTCGCCTGTTGTCCTGCGCGGCGCTGGTCTGGATTGGCGCGTTGTCCTATTCACTATATCTCTGGCATTGGCCGGTGCTCGCCGGCCTGCGCTATTTCTTCGGCACCTACCAGTTGTCTGGTGGGGCGGTGGCAGTGTTCGTGCTGCTCACCACGGTGTTGTCCTGGCTTTCCTATCGCTATGTCGAGTTGCCATTGCGCAGCACGGCGGTGCCCGGCAAGTCCAGCCGCAGCGCGGCACTGATAGTTGTGGCCCTGGCGACGATGATCATTGCCGCTTGGGTCAATCCGAAACTGGTGGCACCCTTGCCCGCGTCGTCACTGGGGTATGCCGACGCCGATACGATTTGTCACGGTCAGATCGTGGGCGATTGTTTGCGTGGGGATAAGACCGGCACGCGCGAAATCCTGCTGCTCGGCGACAGTCATGGTGCCCATCTGAATTATTTCGCCGACGTCGTGGGCTATGCCCTCAAGGCCAGAATACGGGTCGTCACGGCGAGTAGCTGTGTGCCCGTGCCCGGCTTTGACATGGCGACGGTGCCCGAGTGGGCGCGCCCAGCGTGTCTCGCCCAGATGCGCGAAATCGATCGTTACCTGGTTTCGGCCGATGGGTTGCTCGTGGCGGGAAGGTGGCAGGACTATGTCACCAGCACGGTTGCCATGGCCGCCCTCGAGCACTTCATCGACGCCGCGGCGACCCGCAAGCAGCCGGTGATGGTACTGGCCCAGGTGCCCATGCTTACCAAGAATGCGCAGCGCCTGTATCGCTTTGAAAGTTTCGGCCTGAGCCGCGCACGGGTCGAGCGAGATACGCGATGGGTGTTGGCCAATGCGCGCATGCAGCGCTTAGTGGAGAAGCATGCCAATGCCCGCTTCCTGAACATGGCCGATGAAAAAATATTTGCTGACGCACCGTTCGACCAGGGTGTCTCGCTGTATAGCGATAGCCATCATCTCAATGAAATCGGCGCGCGCCGCTATGGCGAGGTCGCGGTTCCCTACTTCAAGCAATGGCTGAAAACCTTGGACCGCGCGCAATGAGCAAGTCTGCCGTCGCGGGCGGCGGGAAGACGATCGATGTATTCCCGCGCCCTCAACGACACGACTCAACGGGCAACGCTCAGCCGCTCAATTTCCTGACTTCGGCCAAGGTCACCTCGGGCTCTGGACGGGTGGTGTAGTCCGGGTCTACGTCTACGGAACGCACAATACCCTGGCGGTCGATGACGATGCGCCCCGGCATCGGCAGGGTCCAGGAGTCATCGCCGCCAAACAGAGGCAGATCGATGCCGAAGCTGCTGTAGATCGCTTGTAATTCGGCCGGCAGCGTAAAACGCAAACCAAGCTGTGCAGCATAGTCATTGCGCACATCGCTCAAAATGTCGAAGCCGAGATTGTTCTTTTCAACAATGCTCAAGCCGTGTTCGGGCTTCTGCGGTGACAAGGCCACGAGGGTCGCGCCGAGATCATGCAGGGGTGCAACGATGCTTTGCAGAGCATACAGCTCTGCTACGCAGTAGGGTCACCAATGACCGCGGAAAACGCTCAGCACTACCGCGCCGCGGCTGAGCAAATCCCGTGACGACACCATCACGCCGCGCATATTGGTCAATTCGAAAGCGGGCAGCGGACTGCCGACCTTAATGACCTTGTCCAGAATACCTGAGGTGCGCAGATCGGCCGTCGCTTTCTGCATCACCGCCAGCTTGTCAGCGGGAATTCTCTTCATTCCACCGTTGCGGATCTCGTCTAGCTTTTCACTCAAACTCATGCGGGCCTCCCCAATAATCACGGCTGGCAGCAGCCGTTTGCAGTCGTTAGCCTAGCCCCATTGGCCGGATTTTGCGCGCTCTATGGCGAGTGACGCAGGGCGCGTGCCCGGCGCCACCTCGCGCCGACTCAGACCGCTAACTTGGTCTCGTGATCCTCCATGATCATGAAGCGAATCGAAGACTTCTCGAACAGCTGCTCCTCGTCTGCGCCGATAATGGCGGCGGTCTGCGGATCGGACAGATAGGCCATGCCCTGTTTGAAATCGGCCTCATCGTCGAACCAGATCTCGGTCAGGACATCGTAGGGCGGCGCGGCATCCGCGCCGTAGATGTCATTGCCGTAGGGGCGAATGAAGTGGCGCACATAGCGCTTGAGATTCGGCACCTTACTGGCGCCCAGGGGTGCGTGCCTGCTTTCGTAGTAGTCGATGAAGTCCGCCATGCTCATGCCGTGTTTGCGTTTGATCATGACCATTACTTTGAACATAACTGCGCTCCCCCGTTGTTTGACCGCGCTGCCGATGATAGCCGGCAGGTGGCGCAGCCACCCACGCCCAGCTGGGGAATCAGAGCCGCGTTTGCCGCCGCTCGCGCCACACTTTTACGATGCCGCCAACATTGGACCGTGGCGCTTTGAGCACGCAGCTGATGGCGATCTCTTCCAGCGCTGCGGCTAGCGCCAGTAGTGCGGCGCCGCGCAGCGGCCAGCGCGGACCGCCCCACAATACCAACAGCAGGGCTAGCGCTGTGGCGCCGACGGCGGCCTTTACCAGCACCGTGTGATAACTGGTGAAACGCCCGAATTTGCAATAGCCGAGAGCGCTCGGCACCACGAAACTCGCAATGATGGTGGTGATGGTTGGCCATTCCTGCGCCACCAGCCGCGGCCATAACAGTCCGACACCCATGGCGATCGCGCAGTAGGCAGCGCCGTCGGCCCAGGAATCCAAGCGCGCGCCGAAACGCGTAATGCCGCCACTCAGACGCGCTACTGTGCCGTCGAGGAAATCGCTCAAAAACGACGCCGTGAGCATCCACAGGAAGGCCTCACGCCAGCCGGCAAGAGCGAGCAACACCAGCGCCGGTGTTGCTATCACCAGACGGAACATCGTCAGGCCATTGGCCAAGGTCCAGCGCCGATGGTGGCTGCGGGTCGCGCCACTCAAAGCGTGAACCACGCTTGCAGCGGGGCATGATCCGATAGCGTCGGCCACGGCGGGCCGCTCAGGCGTGTCGCGGCACGCGGTTCCAAGCCACGACAATAGATGCGGTCCATGGGGAACAGCGGCGCCCAGGATGGAAAGCTGCGCGCACGGCGGCCGTGCAGTTCGCGGAACACTTCGCGCAGGCCGAGCGCGCTATTGAACTCGCGCTCGGCGCGTCCCCACCAGTCATTGAAGTCACCAGCCACGATCAAGGCTTCGTGGTGCGGAATGCGGGCTTCGATGTGTTCGCACAGGCGCGCAATCTGTGGCCGCCGTTCGACCGCGATGAAGCCGAAATGGATACATACCAGATGCACGCGCATAGCCGCTTGCGGGACTTCGATACGAGCATGCAGCAGGCTGCGACTGGCGGCGAATGGGTAGGGCGAGACGTCGATGTTCTGCCATTCAAGCAGCGGGTATTTGCTCAGGATGGCGTTGCCATGATGGCCGTGGTCATAGTGCGCGTTCTGGCCGTAAGCGCAGTGCTCCCAGCGCGTGTCGGCGATGAATTCGAATTGCGATCCTGGTGGCCATTCACTGACGTGCTCGGCGTGGCGACGGTGCTCGCCCAGGGCTTCTTGCAGAAATACGACATCGGCGTCACTGGCAGCCAATGCCTCGCGCATGCGCGGCAACACGAAGGCACGGCGGCCGTCGCCGCTGAAGCCCTTGTGCATATTGTAGGTCAGGACACTGAGTTCGAGCATGGCATGACTATGGACCGATCGCTGTCTACCGTCGCCCACTAAGGACCCTGGTGCAGCGGCAAGACGCCGCGCAGATCTACAGGAAGCGCATCAGGATACGGCGGCTGTGGCTATCCAGTTTGCTTTGATCGACGACTTCGAATTGCAGGCCGTGACTGTCGCTGATCATGAGACGCCCATGGTCGAGGCGGCGGATATCTTCCTCGGCCTTGAGCACGAATTCGGTCTGGCCGCGATCGGTGCGCACGGTCCAGGTGCTGGGGGTGGCAAAGGCGCTGCACGCAATGATCGCTGCGATCTTAGGCACGAACTCGCGCGCGGCGAGGGTCTCGATCAGCAGGCCGCGTGTCGGTTCGGTGAGGGTCGACAAGCGCTCGATATTGATCAGTTCATGGCCACTGCTGGCGACCAGTGCGATGCATTCGTCAGGCGCAGTGAGGGGAAAGGCGCGCACCGGCACCACGCCTTGGTGCACCGTGCCGTCGGTGAGGGTCAGTTGCAGGCGGCCGCGTGGGTCCTGCTTGAGGGTGAAGGGTAGGTCCATCATGGCACGGCCTCAATGCGGGCCTGCGCTTCGTAGAGCCGCGCGTAGGCGCCGTCTTTCGCCAGCAGCGTGTCATGGTCGCCGATTTCGACGATGCGGCCGCGTTCGAGCACCACCAATCGGTTGGCCTGGCGCAAGGTCGACAGCCGATGCGCAATGGCAATCGTGGTGCGGCCACGCACGAGATTGTCGAGTGCTTTCTGGATCTCTTTCTCGGTCTCGGTGTCGACCGAGGAGGTCGCTTCGTCGAGCAACAGGATTTTCGGGTCGATGAGTAAGGCGCGTGCGATGGACAGCCGCTGACGCTCACCGCCCGACAACTGCTGGCCGCGTTCGCCGACCAGCGAGTCATAGCCGTGGGGTAGGCGCAGGATGAAGTCGTGGGCGTGGGCGGCGCGCGCGGCGGCCACGATCTCTTCACGCGTGGCGGCGGGTTTGCCATAGGCAATGTTGTCGGCGACAGTGCCGAAGAACATGAAAGGTTCCTGCAGCACCAGACCAATGTTGGACCGAAAAGCCGATATCGAGAGCTGCCGGATATCGACACCATCGAGCAGGATGGCGCCTTCGGCGACGTCATAGAAACGGCACATGAGATTGACCAGGGTGCTCTTGCCCGAGCCGCTCTGACCGACCAGACCGATCATCTCGCCCGGTTGGATGTCGAGCGAAACGTCGCGTACGACGGCGCGACTGCCATAGCGGAAGCCGACGTTGCGCAGTTCGATGTGACCGTGCACGTGGGCGAGCCGCAACGGCTTGGCTGGCTCGGGCACGCTTGAAACGTGATCGAGGATGTCGAAGATGCGTTTGGCGGCAGCGGCGGCCTTCTGCGTCACCGACACGATGCGGCTCATGGAATCCAGGCGCGTGTAGAAGCGCCCGATGTAGGCCAGGAAGGCGGTCAGTACACCGACCGTGATCTGGTGCTCGGAGACCTGGTAGATACCGAAACCCCATACCACCAGCAGACCGAGTTCCGTCAGCAAGGTGACGGTGGGCGTAAACAGCGCCCAGATCTTATTCAGTCGGTCGTTCTGCGCGAGGTTGTATCGATTGGCCTTGAGGAAACGTTGGCCTTCGCGCGTTTCCTGCGCGAAGGCCTTCACTACGCGAATACCGGGAATGGTGTCCGACAGCACATTGGTCACTTCCGACCAGATGCGGGTCAAGCGTTCGAAACCGGTACGCAGCTTCTCGCGCACGCTGTGGATGAGCCACACGATGAAGGGCAGCGGCAGCAACGTGGTGAGCGCCAGCCACGGATTGATCGAGAACAGGATGGCGGCGGTCATCAGCATCACCAGCACGTCGGTGACGAATTCGAGCGCATGCAGTGACAGAAACACGCAGATGCGGTCGGACTCCGATCCCAGGCGACTGATCAGATCACCAGTGCGTTTGCCGCCGAAATATTCCAGTGAGAGCTTGAGCAGGTGATCGAAGGTGGTGGTGCGCAGATCGGCACCGATACGCTCCGAGACCAGGGCCAGGATATAACTGCGCGCCCAGCCCAGCAGCCACGCCACCAGCGACGCGCCGACCAGTCCGCCCAGGTACATCGTCACCAAGGGTTGATCGATAGGTGTGCCGTTCTGGAACGGGATCAGCACCTTGTCCATCAAGGGCATGGTCAGGTAGGGCGGAATCAAGGTCGCGAAAGTCGAGGCCAGGGTGAACAGAAAGCCGAACAACAGCGGCACCCGATAGGGGCGCGCAAAGCGCCACAGGCGAAACAGCGTCCAGGTCGAGGGCGGTGTGTGCAATTGCTGCGCGCACACCGGGCATTCGTCCTGGCTGGCATCGAGCGCGGTATTGCACACCGGACAATGTTCGTGCGCTTCGTACGCCGGCTCACCACCGAGCTGCATCCGCTCGGCCTCCGCCACCAGGCGTTTTGCGCCCAGCTCCTGAGCGAGGGTGAAACGCAGGCGCCCGACGTGTTCGCCAGCGCGCAATATTTCTATGGTGCCGACGCCGGCATGCTCAGTGTGATTCAGCAAAAGTTCATTGCCGAGCGCCCAGTGTTGCACGCCGGCCTTCTCGACCAGATAGACCACGCGGGTATCGGTCAAGAGTGCCAAGCCTCGCGCGTAACGAAGTTCCGTGGTGAGGTCGGTCTCGAACCAGGCGCGCACGGTTTCCGTGCTGACGAGCTGGTCGGTGGCCTGGGCCTGCCAGTGAGGGGGCAGGGGGGAAACAAGCGAAAATTGGGAACGAGCAGCCATTACTTATATTATCGCCGGATTGAGTACAGGATGGTGCCGTTGCCGCGTGGGGCCACCGCCTGCGGTGAGCGTGGCGCCGAAACGGGCTCGCCCGTACCGCCACCTACAGCCCTTACTGATGAATCAATACGACATTCGAATTCTCGATCTCATCTTCCTGCGCGGTCCCAATCGCTGGTCCTATCGTCCCACCCTCGAGGCGCTGATCGATATCGGCGCGCTTGAGCAATCACCGTCCAACAGCTTGCCGGGCTTCGTCACCCGCTTGGTCGAATGGTTGCCGGGCTTACGCAAGCATGAATGCAGCTATGAAGAGCCGGGCGGCTTCGTGCGGCGCCTGGAAGAGGGCACCTGGGTTGGCCATATTCTGGAGCACGTCACGCTCGAATTGCAGACCCAGGCCGGCCGCCCAGCGGGTTTCGGCCGGGCGCGCAGCACCAACACCACCGGTGTCTACCACGTGGTGGTGCGCACCACTCAGGAAGACTTGACCCGCACCTGTCTGCTCAAGGCCCGTGAACTGATCCTGGCTGCTATCGCCGGCAAACCCTTTGACGTTCCGGCGACCATGCGCGAGCTGCGTGTGCTGGCAGATCGCAAAGGCTTCGGTCCGAGCACTGCGTGCATTGTCGATGCGGCGGTCAATGCCAAGATTCCGGTCGTGCCGCTGTCGCAGGGTAATCTTGTGATCCTTGGTCACGGCACCCGCCAGCGTCGGATCTGGACGGCCGAGACCGATCGCACTTCGGCCATTGCTGAGTCCATCGCAAGTGACAAGGATCTCGCTAAGCAATTGTTAGCCCCCTGCGGCATTCCGGTGCCTGAAGGCCAGCTGGTGCGTAGCGCCGATGCTGCGGTCGAAGCGGCCGAGAACATCGGCTACCCGGTCGCGGTCAAACCCGGGGAAGCCAGTCGCGGTGAAGCGGTATTCCTCGACCTCGCCAATGCGGCGGCGGTGTGTGCAGCCTTCGTCGCCGCCCGCGAAGTCGATACGACTGTGATCGTCGAGAAACATATCGAGGGCGAGGAACATCGTCTGCTGGTCGTGGGCGGCAAGGTGGTGGCCGCCACTCGCGCCGCAGCGTTCCACGTCACCGGCAATGGTCGCGATACCTTGCACGACCTGCTCAACGCGGCTTTGAATAAGCTGGCCGATGCCGCCGAGCCGTCTGCCGTGCCGCTCACTATCGAAGATTTTGAGGATTTCCCGACGGTGCGACTGGCCTTGTCCCGTCAAGGCCTGACCTTTGACGCCGTGCCGAGCGTAAACCAAGTGGTTGGACTGCCGCAGCACGCCAAGATCGGTGTCGATATATTGGCTCAAGTCCATCCGAGTATCGCCGCCCAGGCGACCCTCGCCGCACGGGTGGTCGGGCTCGACATTGCCGGTATCGATATCGTCGCGCGGGATATTTCCAAACCGCTAGCCGCCCAGGGCGGCGCGCTCATCGAAATTAACGCCGGTCCGGCCTTGCCGACCCATCTGCCGCGCGGCGCAAATGGCTCGCACGCCGTCGGTGACGCCATCGTGCGCCACCTCTTTCCGGGGGATGACAACGGCCGCATTCCGCTGATCGGCATCAGCGGCAGCACGGATACCACGCCGGTCGCGCGCCTGGTCGGCTTCCTGCTGCATCTGCAGGGTGTGGCGGTGGGGATGGCCTGCGGCACCGGTCTGTATCTCGGTGAGCGTCGCGTTGATCACAATGACTCGGCAAATTGGGCTGCCGGCCAACGATTGCTGGTCAATCGCACGTTGAATGCCGCTGTGATCGAGACCACGGCGGAAAGTTTGCTGCGCGAAGGCCTGCCTTATGATCGTTGCCAGGTGGGTCTCGTTACGTCACTGGTGCCGGACGAAAACCTCGCGCGCTTCGGTGTGCGCGATGTCGAGCAGCTGACGCGTTTGCTGCGCACCCAGATAGACGTGGTATTGCCGCAAGGTATCGCGGTGTTGAACGCCGACGATGGAGGTGTGCTCGCGCTGGCCAGTTTTGCCGATGGTGAAGTGCTGATTTACAGCCACGACGCGCAAGCACCGGCGGTGCTCGAAGCGCGGGCCTTGGGCCGTCGTGCGGTCTATCGCGATGCAGACGAACTGGTGTTCGCCCATGGCGAGCTGGCCGTGCGTTTGGCCTTGCCGCCGAGCTTCAACGCGCCTGCCTGTCTGCCCGCCGCAGCGTGCGCGTGGGCGGCCAATGTGCCGATCGATCTCATCGTCAGCGGTATTGTCGGTTTTCCATCGGCCACTACGGCCGCCGATGAAACCGCGCGTCCCATTAACTGATCCCAAGTTCGAGGCAGCTAAAGCCGATGGAAGTCGCACGCGTACGCGTCCTGCGTGGCCCCAATCTCTGGAGCCGTCGCACGGCTATCGAAGCGATCATTAACTGCAACGAAGACGAGCGCGACCTGTCGCGACTGCCGGGCTTCGTTAAACATCTGCGTGCGATCTATCCGCAGTTGCAGGTCTTGCCGGTGCCGGATGGCGGCCTGCCACGCTCGGTCGCCCACGTCATCGAAATCGCGACGCTCAGTTTGCAGGCCCAGGCCGGTTGCCCGGTCAGTTTCAGTCGTTGCGGATATACCCCCGAGACCGGGGTATATCAGGTGGTGGTGGAATACAGCGAAGAGTCGGTCGGCCGCGCGGCGCTGGATATCGCCGCGCGTCTCGTCGACGCGACGCTGAACGACGCCATCTTCGACGTTGAATCGGAAGTGGTGCGCTTACGCGAGATGGACGAAGACGAACGCCTCGGGCCGTCCACCGGCGCTATCGTCAATGCCGCTATCGAGCGCGGTATTCCTTACCGACGTCTGACCAGCGGCAGCCTCGTGCAGTTTGGCTGGGGCAGTCGTCAGCGCCGCATTCAGGCCGCCGAAATCGACCGCACCAGCGCCATCGCGCAGTCCATCGCCCAGGACAAACAACTGACCAAACAATTATTGAAAGCGGCCGGCGTGCCGGTGCCCGATGGCCGCGAGGTCAAGAGCGTCGAGGAGGCCTGGGCCGCCGCCTGTGCCCTGGGTCTGCCGGTGGTGGTCAAGCCTAAGGACGGCAACCATGGCCGTGGTGTGACCGTCAACATCGAGACCAAACCACACTTGGAGGCCGCCTACCGTGCCGCCCTGGAAGCCGGTACCAAGGTCCTCGTCGAGCGTTACATTCCAGGCCACGATTTCCGTTTCCTGGTGGTGGGCGACAAACTCATCGCCGCCGCCCGCCGCGATCCACCGTTTGTGATCGGCGATGGCATCCACACCGTCACCGAGCTGGTCGAGGAAGTGAACCGCGACCCGCGCCGCGGCGAAGGCCACGCCACCTCGCTGACCAAGATTCGTTTCGACGAAATCGCGTTTACCTGCCTCCAGCTGCAGGAGCTGACGCCGACCTCGGTGCCGGCCAAGGGCCTGCGCGTGGTGTTACGCAATAATGCCAATTTGTCGACCGGTGGCACCGCCACCGATGTCACCGATGAAGTGCACCCCGACCTCGCCGCGCGTGCGGTAGCGGCGGCGCAGATGGTCGGTCTCGATATCTGTGGTGTCGACGTGGTGTGTCAGACCGTGCTGAAGTCGCTGGAAGAACAGCACGGTGGTATCGTCGAAGTGAATGCTGCGCCGGGTTTGCGCATGCATCTGTCGCCGTCCTACGGCACCGGCCGTAAGGTCGGCGAGGCGGTCATCGCCGAGATGTTCCCGGCGGGCACCGACGCACGCATTCCAGTCATTGCCGTGACCGGCACTAATGGCAAGACCACCACCGTGCGCCTGATCGCCCACATCCTTGAGCAGGCCGGTTTGCGGGTCGGCATGACCTTGACCGATGGCGTCTTCGTGCAGGGCACCCAGATCGACAGCGGTGATTGCAGCGGACCGCGCAGCGCGCGCAGCGTATTGATGCATCCCGACGTCGATGCGGCCGTACTGGAGACGGCGCGCGGCGGCATTCTGCGCGAGGGACTGGCCTTCGATCGCTGCCAGGTGGCGGTGGTGACCAATATCGGCTCCGGTGATCACCTGGGACTGAACTACATCACCACCGTCGAGGATCTGGCGGTCTTGAAGCGCGTCATCGTGCAGAACGTCGCGACTAGCGGCTATGCGGTGTTGAACGCGGACGACCCGATCGCGGCCCGTTGTGGCGCGGCCTGCCCGGGCAGTGTGATCTATTTTTCGCGCAATCCGGCCAATTCGATCAGTGTCACCCACCGCGCCCAGGGTCGGCGCGTCGTGGTGGTCGATGGTGACGCCATCAGCTGTGTGGAAAGCAGCGAGTTGTGCCGTCTGCCGCTGGCCGATATTCCGCTGACCTTCGGCGGCCGCATCGGCTTCCAAGTCGAGAACACACTGGCGGCGGTGGCGGCAGCCTGGGGCGCCGGTGTCGACTGGCACGCTATTCAGGCTGGCCTTGCCAGCTTCGTGCCGAGTGTCGCCGCCACACCGGGGCGTTTTAATGTGATGGACTATCGTGGCGCGACGGTGATTGCCGATTACGGCCACAACCCCGATGCGATGGTGGCTCTGGTGCAGGCCGTGACCGCCATGCCAGCCAAGCGCCGCATGGTCGTGATCAGCGCCGCCGGCGATCGTCGTGATGAGGATATCCGCGATCAGACACGCATCCTGGGTAATGCCTTCGATTCGGTGTTGCTCTACCAGGACGCGTGTCAGCGTGGCCGCGCCGATGGTGAAGTGCTGGCCTTGCTGCGCGACGGACTGAGCCATGCCACCCGCACCCGCGACGTGGCGGAGATCACCGGCGAATTCGTCGCCATTGATCGCGCGCTCGATTCGCTCAACGCCGGTGACTTGTGCCTGATCCTGATCGATCAGGTGGAGGAAGCGCTGGCCTACCTGAGCGAGCGCTGCGCCAACGCCCGCGCCGTCGCAGTCGGCTGAGGCTGGTGGCAGGCAAGGATAAAGGAGTTCTCCACTGTGCCGTCTCGACCGTAATCTTGAACCAAGGGTTCAAGACGGGACCTCTCGAGGCGAATCAGGCTTTCCGCTGAGATGCGGACATGCACAACATCGCTGATTGATCGGTCCCTGAAGTAACAAAAATAGGCTCAAAGATCTCAGGTCTTTGACGCACACAGCAGAGAACACCAAACTCTAAATCGACAAAATTCTCCGGTTCTTTAGCGGCCAGCGCACGACCGCGAGGCATCAGTGACCGGAAGCCTTGAAAGCCAGACCCAAGCCGCGCGACAGGACCTGCGAAATCTTGCCCTGCATACGCGCCACGCTGGCGCCCACGTCGGATACTATAGACTCATTATTACGGCGATATTCAAGGTACTCATGGGCGATATTGAGTGCCGACATCACCGCAATACGCTCGGCGCCGATGACCTTGCCGTTGTCGCGCTGCTCGACCATCTTCTTGTTCAGGAACGCAACGGAGGCGAATAGCGCTTCCCGTTCGTTTTCCTTGCAGCCTACGACGTAGTCCTTGTCGAAAATGGTGACCGTGATCGGTCTGACCTCACTGTCGCTGCTCATGAACGGGTCTCCATCGCCTTCAAGCGGGCGATCATTGCTTCGACGCGGCTACGCGCCTGTTCGGTTCTCTCAATCAAGGCCGCGCGCTCGGTAGTCAGCGAGGCCTGCTGGGAGCGCAGCGCTTCATTTTCGGTGGCGAGGCTTTCCACTGCCTTGATCAGTTCGTCGACCCGCGATTCGAGCGCAACGAGTTCCAAGCGGTCTTTACTGCCTGCTGTCATGACGTCTATGCGTGCTCACCGAGCGGATGGAATGCGAGGTCAATATAGAGCGGTGAGCGCCGGACGGTCAACAGCGTGCGTTGCGCTCGACTTGGTTGCATCGTCGCATTTAGCTTCTGTGCCCGCGGTGAGCATGGAATAATCATGGCGCGCATGCAGCTGACACACCGAGGTATCTAAATGAGAGTCACCGCATCGTCTGTCGCGCGCCGGCATCGGCCCAGCGTGAGCGCTCGTTGAGCGCGCAACTGTACGAACGCGTGGCGCGCGCGCTGGCGACCTTGCGCTGCGATGTCGGCGCCGCCGAGTGTCACGGCATGTTGTGTGGCATGTTGAGCGGCCCCCGAGCGTTCGAGCCGGCGCTGTGGTTGGATCATGTCAGTGGTGGCGAGCGCGCCCTCTTTGACGACGGCGAAGCGCACGCCGCACTTGAAGCGCTCATGAGTACAACCATCACGGCGATGGCGGATCAGGACTACGACTTCGCGCTGTTAGTGCCGGCCGACGAAGCGCCGCTCGCGACGCGTGCGGCGGGTTTCGCCGCCTGGTGCCGAGGTTTCCTCTCAGGCCTGGGCTTGTCGGGGATTGCCGATCTTGAGGCACTGGGCGAAGATGCACGCGAATTCCTCGCCGATCTGTCGCGCTTCGCCACGCTGGGGATGGACGCCGATGGCGACGAAGACGACGAGCGCGCGTTGGTCGAACTGACCGAGTTCACACGCATCGGCGTGATGCTGATTCGCGCTGAGCTTGACCAGGGCGGCGGCGAGCGCGGGCCTGCCACCTGGCATTAAAGACGCGGCCCGCGCGGCGCGCCACCACTCAAACCGAACTGGCTGAGGTCGCATGGAGAAGAGAGAATTCGCACGTCGGCGCAAGCGCCTGATGGACATTGCCGGTCATGGCGGCATCGTCATCCAGCCCAATGCGCCCGAGCGCATCCGTAATCGCGACGTCTACTATCCCTACCGCCCCGATAGCGACTTCTACTACTTGACCGGCTTTCCCGAGCCGGAGTCGGTGCTGGTGCTGGTGCCCGATCGCCCGCAGGGTGAGTGCATCCTGTTCTGCCGCGAGCGCGATGACGAAGCGGAAACCTGGCACGGCCGGCGCGCCGGCCTGGAAGGGGCCTGCGAGCTGTACGGCGCCGACGATGCCTTTCCGATCACTGATCTCGACGACATCCTGCCCGGCCTCATCGAGAACAAGGAGCGTATCTTTTTCACCATGGGTCGTTACACGGATTTCGACCAACGACTGGTGAGCTGGTTGAATCGCGTGACAAGCAAGGGCCGCGCCGGCATCCATGCGCCGGACCAGTTCGTGTCGCTCGGCCATGTGGTGCACGAGATGCGCTTGTTCAAGAGCAGTCAGGAACTCAAAGCCATGCGCAAAGCGGCCAGTATCGCCGCAGCCGCCCATCGCCGCGCGATGGTGGTGTGTAAGCCCGGCCTGCGCGAATACCAGATCGAAGCGGAGTTGCTGCACAGCTTCATGCAAGCCGGCGCGCGCTCGCCGGCTTATCCGTCGATC
>JANMJF010000034.1:0-14983 GCA_031371245.1 Pseudomonadota bacterium
AGACCCGGTGTGCCGATGACACTGCCGGTGGCGATCGAGATCGCCATTTCCGATACCACCGGCCCTTTCACCAGACAGCCCGGCCCGATCACGATCGGCCCCGAGCAAACCAGCGCGCCGCGCACCACACAGCCCGCGCCGAGCACCAGGCGTGCGCCGGCCTTGAGATTGCCGTTGATCTCGCAACTCGTTCCTACCTCAAGTGTGCCTTGGGTAACGAGATGAGTGTCGACCCGCGTCGCGGTGTAGAGCTTGAGGTCGCCAGCGCAGGACACAGTGTGCTCGTCCAGTTGCCTGGCATCGGTCGGCACCTGCCAGATGATGGGCGTCGGCCGCCGCATGCCCAGCCCACCCGCGACCGCCGCGTCGGACGCAAAGCGCACCACGTCGGCATTGAGCCGTTGAAAGCGCGTGCCGGGCCCGAGTGTGATGGACGAGGTGCTGGAAATACGGCCATAGACGGTGCAATCGCGGCCGATATGCACATGACCCTGAGAGTGTAACCAGCGCGCCACGGTGCAGTTCTGGCCGAGCACCAGATCGGTGCCGGCGTAGACCGCACGAAAGGTCGAATGTGCGCCGCCGTAGAGTTGACCACCGCAATAGATTTCCTGTTCGTAGACATAACCGCCTTCGATCATCAGATCACCACTCGCGATCAAAAGCGTATTGACCAGACGCGTGCGACGGATCTCGTCCGACCATTGGGGTCGAGAGTCGTGACTGAGAAACAGAAAACGCTGGCCAGGCCGGAACTCGCCCTCGTAATCGGCGGGCGGCGCTCTGGCATCGATGCCCTCGCGCTCAAAGAAGACTTGGATCTGATCGAAAAACGAATGAGCGAAATGCCGGATATTGGTCTCCTGTTCGCGCACCACCAGCAAGGGTTGGGCGTCGCTGCCGAGCAACCACTCGCACAGTGCCGGCACAAAGGGTGCCGTACACACCACCAACACCAGCAACCAGAAAATAGCGCTCCACATCACGGTGGCTTGCCGTTGGTGCGATAGCGCGCGGTCTTGTCCCAGCGCATTTGCTTACCGCGCAGGGTGTCGTCGAACAACAATGACAGGCAGGCGCGCGTGATATTGATCAGGCTGACCAGGAAGTTCAGGAAATTGAGTGGCAGCAGTCGCAGGCGTTTGCGCGAACCATCGAGATGCAGGGCCGCTGCGATCTCGAAGAAGGCCGCGTAGTTGCCCAGCGCGCTGAAGGACACCAGACCGAACACCACCAGTGCGCCGCTGGCGAGCACCGGCTGGCCGAGCAGGAACAGACTGAAGCCGCACAGGAAACCGAGCAGCAGCAGCGGCGCGAGTAGATAAACACCCAGCAGCAAGACCGCGTCCAGACGCTCAAACGCGCTGATGCCCGGCGTGCGCAAGGTGCTGCCCAAGTGCCGCAGCGCGACCTGATTGTGGCCCTTGGCCCAACGCATGATCTGGCGATTGCGCTCTTGCCACACCTCCGGCACTTCCTCGTAACACTCGCAGCGGTTCTCATACACGGTCTTGAAGCCGGCCAGCATGAGACGGTAAGTCAGATCGGTGTCTTCGGCATAGACATCGACGCGCCACCCACCGACCGCGCGCAGGGCCGACAGACGCACACCACCCACCGAGCCACCGTATTGCGGCAATAGACGCAGATTCATGCGCGCCTGTTGATCGACCTGATAACCACCGGCACGTTCGAGGTCGAGCAGGCGCGTGAGCAGGTTGCTGGCGGTGTTGTGCGGCACCACGCGCCCCATCACCGCGCCAACCTCGGCGTCAAAGAAGGGCGCAGCTATCTGTTTGATGAGCCCGCGACCCGGCACATAGTCGGCATCAAATACGATGAGGATGTCGGCATCGAGCGCTGCGGACACTTCCTTCAAGACCGCCGCCTTGCCCGGCTGGCCAGCGCTGCGCCGCAGGATGCGCAAGACCTCGGGATGGCGTTCGCCGCAGGCCTGCATCACTGCCCAGGTTTCGTCGCTCGAGCGATCGTCGACCGCCACCACTTCATAGCGATCGCTGGGGTAATCGACATCGGCCAAGGCATCCAGCGCGTGGGCGATGACGGCCGCCTCGTTGTGGGCCGGCACGACCACCGTCACCTGCGGCCAGTCGGCGGTGTCGATGTCGAGATAGGGATGACGCTGACGTCCGAACAGCCGATTGAGCGTGAACAGCACGTGGCGGGCGGTGTAGACGATCATTAAAACCAGCACCACGTACACCACGATTTTCAAGCTGAGGATGAGCCAGGCCGGCGCGACGCTGCTCATGTCATGACTCCCAGCTCACTACCCAGGCATACAGTGCAATGAACACCGCAATGTCGAACAAGAGACCGAACAACACATAGAGCAAGGGCATCAAGAGCAGGCTGCCGGCGTCGATCAGCACGACGTGGGCGAGATATTGATAAGGGACAACCACCACGATGCCGAGCATGATCAAGGCCGTGCCGGCCATCTTCTTCAGCAGGGAGTACTCAAACACGTAGAACGAGAACGACAGCAGCAGCGGCACGAAGAACACCAGCACCAGCGCATACTCAAGACCGTTGGCAACATGACTGGCGAGGCTGTGATTGAAGGCTTGTGGTGCGAGCCAGAACAGCCCGGCACTCATGAACTGCACCAGACAGGCGCCCCATAGCAGATAGCCCAGCGGCAGCACGCGACCGCGCATGGTGAAAAAGGCCAGCAACATCAACAGTGCGCACGCCGCCACACTTACCCGCAGCGCATCGAGGGAGGGCATGCGCGCGATCAACTGAGGAAACGATATGCGATAGGCGAGTGGGCCGAACAAAGTTCGAGTCTGGGTCTCCAGCGCTGCGGGCAAGTCCAGGTGTGGCAACCAGAAACTGAATTCCCAGGTCCACAAGGCGGTGATCAGATCGGCCGTGACCAGCAGCAAACCATAGCTGCCGACCAGCAGGATGAGCGGATGCAGCAGACTCGCGCGCCGAAACTCAAGGCGATGCAGGGCGCGGTGACGCCGTATCACCCGCCCGGAATGGCTCTGGTAACGAAGTCGCTGCAGCAGGCGCCAGCGGCCGCCCGTCGTGCGCGCCACGATCAGAATTCCTGAAACAGACCGACCTCCATGCCGTGCTGGTCATAGGTGCTGCTGAGATAACTATCGGCCACCACGTTCACCCCCCAGTGCCGGCCTATCCATTGCTTGCAACTCAGGCGCAGCGTGCCGAAGGCGATGCCGACCTTGAAGCGATTGTCGGCGAAAGGTTGATAAGCCTGCTCACCGCCGCCCAAGCGCGCGGTGACGATGCGTGCGCCGTTGACGGCATGGGACAGCGCGATATAACCGGACGCGGATCCAACCGCGCCGGGGTAACTGACGTTGTAGGTCGTGCCGCCCTGCACTATCCAATGTGATGCGGTGTAATAAACCGCCTCAAGATTGAGACCTGTATCGGAATGGGTGTCCTTGGCGTCGAAGTAAGTGATGCCGACGGTGGTGACCAGGTTGCGGCCCGCCAACCAGCGTCGACTGAGACTCCCATCGCTGCGGATCCGCGGCCAGTAGAAGCCACCAGCGCTCGAACCGAGGGTCAGTGAACTGAACCAATCGGCATCGAACTGGTGAACATTGCCAAGCGCCCCATAGAAGCCGTCGTCACCAAAGCGCTTGAGTTCAGTGGCCTCGGCGCGCCATTGATCGGCCGCGCCCGTATCCAGACGGCCACGCACATAGGCGCCGCGCGTAGTGCCGAAGCCCTCGCTCAGCTTGTAGTAGATCCCGCCCGCTTCCAGTTCACCGCCGATGCCCTCGGCAGCCTGGCCAGCGAGCGCAATCAATACCGAGCAGGCCGCCACAGCGCTGCATAGGACAGACAACCATCGCCGCCGATAGCGGATCGGCTCGACCATTCGAGGGCCTCGGTGAATCGGCAAAATAGCTCAAGGGGTAGGGTAAAGGTTTCATGCACCTATATCGAATATTTAATTTTCTTTAATCGAATTAGCGCCCAACGCCATGACACCAGCCAGGGCGCGCTGCCTGGGCAGCGAGCACGCCGGGCAGGACGCGAGTCCTTCAGCGGCGTAAAAATTCTGCCACTGCGTGGGCGATGCGCGGGCCGCTATGGCCATCGCCAAAGGGATTGACGGCCAGCGGACGCAGTGCCGGCCAAGCCTCTATCTCGGCCAGCATATCGGTGAGTTCGGCCGGCGAGCGCGCCAGCCGTGCGAGCCCGGTGGTAAGGATTTCGGGGCGTTCGGTGGTATCGCGCAGCACCAGCAGCGGCACGCCGATGGCCGCCACTTCCTCCTGCACACCACCGGAGTCGGACAACACCAAGGCGCTTGCCTGTAAGAGCGCCAGGAAGTCGTGATAACCGAGCGGCGCCATGAGTTCGGCCCGCGCCTGGCCAGCCAGCAAGGCACGTAAGGTCTCCCCCACCACAGGATTGGGATGCACCGGTGCCACCAGCACACAATCCTCGCGGGCCGCGACAAAACTGCGCGCGGCCCTGACATAGCCGGCCAGACGCGGGCCGAAATTCTCGCGACGGTGCACAGTAAGCGTCACCACACGACGACCGGCGTGGCGCGCCAACACCGACGCCAGCGCGGCGGACGGTCGCGCCTGGGACAGGGCTGCGGTCAGCCCGTCGACGACCGGATTGCCGGTCAGCACGATGGTCGCGGCCGCGACACCTTCGTTGACCAGGTTGACGACATTCTGCGCCGTCGCTGTGCAATGCAGCGACGCGGCATGGGTGATGAGAATGCGATGGGCTTCCTCGGGATAGGGACTGGTGAGGGAGAAACTCCGCAAGCCAGCCTCGATATGCACCACCGGCAGGCCTTCGAACCCCGCCGCCAGCGCCGCCGCCAGCGCGGTGGTGGTATCGCCCTGCACCAGCACCGCCCGCGGCGCGAGCCTGTGCAATAGCGGCGCGAGGCGACGGGCGGTGCTGGCCAGCAGGGCAGGCAAACTTTGACCCGCTGTCATCACCTCCAAGCGGTGATGAACCTCGATGCACAGCGCATCGAGTTGGTCGCGCAGTAGATGCGCCTGTTGACCGGTGACGATGCTTGCGCAATCCAGCTCAGGATGCGCCTTGCAGGCGGTGAGTACCGGCGCAAACTTGATCGCCTCGGGACGCGTGCCGAACACCGCGACGATGGGCTTCATGGGGCCCGCGGCTTGGCACTCACGTGGACAGGGCAAGCGCCGCCGCAGCGCACCTCACCCGATCATTGCCGACTGCCCGCCGTCGACCGGCAGACACACGCCGGTAATGAAACGCGCTTCGTCCGAGGCCAGGAACAAGGCCGCATTGGCCACATCCCAGGCTGAACCCATCTGTCGCCCCAGCGGCACGCTGGCATTGCGAGATTCGATCAACTTGGCGCGATCGAAGCCGGCCGCGACATAGGTCTCGATCGCCATCGGCGTATTCATGAGTCCGGGCATGATGACATTGGCGCGAATGCCGTATTTCGCGCCGCCGGTAGCCAGGGTCTGGGTATAGGCATTCAGCGCGGCCTTGGCGGCCTTGTAGCTCACCAGTCCGGTGGCGGCGATGGCGGCGATCGAGGAGATATTGACGATGCTGCCACCGCCCTGGGCGCGCATCACCGGCAGCACGTGCTTGCAGGTAAACATGCAGGATTTGAGATTGACGGTGAAGATACGATCCCATATTTCTTCGGTCATCTGGGTGGCACCGCAATCGCCTCTGCCGGTGCCGACATTGTTGTGCAGGATGTCGATGCGCCCGTAGCGATGCACACAGGCATGGGCTAACGCCTGACACTGGCTCTCGTCGGTGACGTCGGCGACGAATACACTGCCGCTACCGCCGCGCGCCTCAAGCATCACCAGGGTCTGCTCGGCCGACTCCTGATGACGATCGACCAGCAACACGCGCGCACCTTCCTCGGCATAGCGAATGGCCGTGGCGCGACCGTTGCCGATGGTATCGCCGGGTGTCTGGCCGGCCCCGACCACGATCGCAATCTTGTCCTTCAGTCTCGCCATGGCGCCACGCTCCCTATCTGGTCGCTGGTACCGCTCACCGGGCGCGGTCCTGACGCGAATATACACCGGCCACCAGCAATGACGCGGGGACAGTCATCACTATCGACGGACGAATGTGCGCCCGTTGCGCGCCGGCCTCCGCTGTCTCCCTGGGGGTATAGCTGCAAGCCCTGGCGTTATGATGCCCTCGCACTGCCAACTCAAACCAAGGAACACACCATGATCGGCATCGTCGCGACTATCAAGACCAAACCCGGCCAAGGCGCCGCATTCGAACAAGTGGCCACCGCGCTGGCGCGCGAAGTCAATGCCCACGAACCGGGCTGCCTGCTCTATATCCTCTATCGCGCCGACGACCCGGACACCTATGTGTTCATGGAACGTTATGAGGACGAAGCCGCTGTCGAGGCCCATCGCGCCGCGCCGCACTTCAAAGATCTCGGCCGCAAGATGGGTGAATTCATGGATGGCCGCCCGCAGGTGGTGCGGCTGCGCGCAGTCTGAAACGCGCCCTTCATCACGCTCAAACCGCAGTCATCCCAGGGGATCCCATGGCCATCACGTTTGCCGAAATCAAAGAACGCTACGAGCAAGAGCGCAAAGCGCACAAACGCCCGACCACCATCGATGAATTGCCCTTCACCTACGAAGCCATCACGCCCACATGGCTGACCGCCGTGCTTGCGCGCGAGCATGTCGGCGCGGTGGTGGAGTCCCACACCTTGGGTCCAGTCGACGACGGCACCTCCAACCGGCGCCGCATCGCCTTGGAATGGAACGCCGCCGGCCAGGTGGCGGGCCTGCCCGACAAACTGTTCTGCAAGGGTACGCAGAGCCTCGAAAGCCGCTACATGCTGGGCATGAATGAAGGCGTGCAGGCGGAGGTCAATTTCTACAACCTGGTCAGGCCGACACTGCCGGTCATCGCGCCGCTGGCGTTGTTCGCGCGTTTCGATCTGCGCACGCTCAACTCCATCATCATGATGCGCGACATGCGCGACGAAGTAGATTTCTGTCGGCTTGATACCGATCTCAGCTTCGAGCACGCGCAAAGCCAGATGCGCTTGTTGGCGACCCTGCACAGCCGTTACTACCAGCGCGCCGAACTCGAAACCACGCTCGCGCCCTTCTCGCGGTGGGAAGATTTTTTCACCATCACCTGTGTCGACGCCGGCTTTACCGATGCCTGCATTCGCGGTTTTACCCTGGCCGAGGCCGTGATCCCGCCGCGTTTGTTCAAGCGCGAAGCGCACGTGTGGCCGGCCACCCTGCGTTGTACCGAGCTGCACAAGACCATGCCACGCGGACTCAATCACTCCGACGTGCATCTGAAGAACTGGTACATCACGCCGGCCGGCGAGATGGGCATCAACGATTGGCAGAACGCCGCCAAGGGAAACGGCGGGCGTGACCTCGCCTACTGCATCGCCACCAGCCTCTCGATCGAAAAACGTCGCCTGTGGGAGCGTGACTTGATCAAGTACTACTGCGAGGAATTTGCGCGTGCCGGTGGGCCACGCCTCAATGTCGACACCACCTTCCTGCGTTACCGTCAGCAGATGTTCGCGGCGCTGGCCTGGTGGACCGGCACCCTCGGACAACCACCCGATGCACCGGCCATGCAACCGGCCGAGACTTCGCTGGAGTTCATCAAACGCATGACAGTCGCGATCGACGATTTGGATGCTTTGGATGCGGTTTGAATGCTGCGCGTGGTGCGAATTGCCATCGCGCGCGCAGGCTCAACGACGCTCTGGCGAGCACTTGGCCTGACACCAGCAGCGGCTACGCCAGCGCTCGGGGGATTGCGGGCGAGCGCCTGCCCACACGCCGCGATGAGCCTGCATCGCCGCTTGTTCGGCCGCAACGCTCGCCGGGTCGCGTACCCATGAGCCCTTGCTCAGCAACATGCCCCAGCCGTCGCGCAATTGTTCAACATTGAGATTGGTGGTGCCGACGAACACGTGGCAGACGGGACGTCCGTAGCGATCGATGGCGTAACACTCGGCGCGCGCCGTTGTTTTGCGCGGCGCCCGTTGGCTCAGCGCTGCACGCGCTGCATCACCCCCGGCCTGGCCAGGGGCACTAGCGGGCGCGCTGCGACAGTTGCGCCTTTCGCGGTAGGGATTACGGGCATGGGCGACCTCAGGGGCATCGAGATCCGACAGTCGAATGTGGAAACGCCCACCACCCTCGCCACGCAGGGTGAGGGTGTCACCGTCTTCGACCTCGACGATGGTGCCCCTGATCACAAAATTGACTTTGGCCGGGCGCTGATCGGCACCCCAGGCCGGCGGCGCGAACCACGGTACGAGCAACAACAACCAGCCCCAGGTCGGGCCTCGAGTTCGCAGCCACTCCATGTATCGCGCGACGTATGGCAACATCATTCTCTACTCTCAGGTCCGATGTTTTCGTCGACTATTCAGACTTAAGGGGCGTACCATGAACTTCAGCATGGCAATGATGCAAGCACAGTCTGGGAACGCGCCTACAGCGGCTTTTGTGCCGCGCGTCGAAGCCGCCTGAGTAACAGCAGGTCATGGTCCCACGTATCCCGCGCGCCATCGTCGCCAGCGTCATGCCGGCGGCGCTATCACCGACGGCGGTAAGACGCAGCTTCGATAACCTGCGCGCCGAGGGCGTGCGGCTGAAGGTAGCGGGCACCGCGCGTGATGCGCCCGACACGCTCCTCGCCCGCGGCTATGGTCCGCGCTACCTGCTGGAATTATTCGGCACCCGCTATTTTCTGTCGGATGTGCGGCAGAATCCCGATCTGCGTTTTTTTGTCGCTTACGTCATGCCGCCGACCACGCAGCGCGGCACGCTCTATGCGCGCATATTTTACAAAGACGTCTCGCTGATCTGGCGCTCGGCCTCCCACGTGGTTCGTTCGGAACATGAAAACTGGGTTGGCAAGGGCGATGTAACGGTGGTCATCGAGGACGGTTACGAGACCGTCACGTCGGCCGAAGAGACCACTGACTTGCCGCTCGAACTGCAATCCGCGCTCGAAAGCGTGAGCCGCCGCACGACACGTCGACGCAGCGATCATATGGCGGTGGAGATGGTGTTGCGCAATGGCCCCGACGCGCGCATCCGTCCCTATCGCGATTTCAGCGCACCGCGTGCACGTGCCATAAGCAATCCGCGCAATCGCATCAACGGCGGCCGTCGCATCGCCTGGTTCTCGCGCCAAGGCGACCCCCACAGTCTGCGTTTCGCGCGCGGCTTCGAACCTGATTTCGACAAGGGCGTATTGGAATGCAGCCACTCCGACAGTTCACTCTACGGCGGTGATCTTCAGCGTTATCGCATCGTGTCGGTGAATCGCGAAGTGCAGTACATGTTCTTCGCCGCACCTCATCAGGTGTGGATCATTCCGCCGCAGGCCACCACCACCGAGATCATGAGCTTCGGCGTGCGCACGGTCGGTGTTGCCATCGATGACGACCTGTGCGTGCCCGGCTTTGAGTATCACTATCTGGATGACAGCGTGGCGCCGCCAGCACTGGTGAGCCAGATCCCGGCCGGCTATGTTGGCGCCGCAAGCGTGGTTGATCCGTCGCGCGCTGACGCCTCCGCGTGGCTGAATGAATTGCCGGTGGTGCAGACATTTCGACGCACGATCTTGGGCGCAAAACGCCGACGATAAGCGCCCCGTCCCGGCTATCCCGCACTATCCACGCCGTCTACAATGCCGCGTGGTCGTGGGCTGCCGCTCGGCCATTCATCCTGTTCTAACTTCCAACCGCGCTCGAGGGGAGTTTCGCATGCGCCGCATTGAATATTTCCTGGTTCTGGTGTGGCTGCTGTTCGCCGGGTTGACGGTGTTCGCCACCGTCATCGTCGTCGACACCGGCCTCATGCGCGAGCTGCTGGTCAAGGATCGCAGCTATGTGTCCGCCATTCTGCTGGCGATGTATGTGCTCGGTGCCGGCCACGCCCTCTATCGCTCCTGGCTGTTATCTTGCGAGCTCAAGCACATCACCCGCGCTGAGCAGATGCTGTCCGCAGCCGGCGACCAGCCGTTGCGCCTGGCCGCGGCGAGCATCGCGACTGCCACGGGTGCGACCCTGCCACGCGGCTTCCTGACCGCCTACATACACGATATCGTGCGCACCCGCGTCACCACGGCCGGCGGTGCCCACGCCGAAGCCGGCGCCAGTAGCGATCTGTTGGAGGCCTATGCCGCACGCTGGCGCGGCGAACACGAATTCGGCTGGTTCATGATCGATCTCATGCTCAAGATCGGTTTTGTCGGCACCTTGATCGGCTTCATATGGATGCTGTCATCAGTCTCCAAACAATCGGTGATCGACGCTGGCTCCATGCAGCAGATCTTGCGGGACATGAGCTATGGCATGAGCATCGCGCTCAATACCACGCTCACCAGCCTGGTCACCGCGACCTTGCTGTCGGCGCCCTACTACCTGCTCAACCGCGGCCTCGATGAATTGCTCGAATGCACGGTGCGCCTGACGCAGGTGGAAATCCTGCCGCGCTTAGACACCCGCGCTTGAGCCGCTGCTGAATCACCGCCATGGCTTTGCGTCTCGGCTCCCGCTCGAAGTTTCAACAACCCTTCGATCCGATCACAGCCATCTTATTCAAGATGATACAGGCGCTGACCTTCTTCTTCGTGCTGGCGGTCATGTTCATGAATCCGGTGGCGAAGAAGGGCCTTATCGATCCGAAGGCCGAGTACATCATTACGCTCAACTGGGCGGACAACAGCCCCGATGACATCGACCTGTGGGTCGAAGATCCCGAAGGCGCCTTGATCTGGTTTAAAAATACCCAAGCGCACCTGGTGCATCTCGACCATGACGACCGCGGCGCCGCGAGCGAGACCGTCGAGATCAACGGCCACAAATTTAGCAACTCGCTGCGCCAGGAAACTGTGACGATACGCGGCATCGTGCCCGGTGAATATGTCGTCAACGTGCTGTACTACGCGACGGAGAGTGACAAGCCCGTCGAGGCCAGCGTGCGGGTCGACCGTGTCAATCCGGTGTTGAAGGTCGTGTATTACGACAAGGTCGTGCTGGACAAAAAAGGCGACGAGAAGACCGCGTTACGCTTCACGCTCAACCCCGATGGTGATATCGACAACATCGGGCATACGTTCAAGAAACTCTCGCCCACGCGCTAGCCGCGCGACCTCGGTCTCAGCCCGTGCGCCCGCGACTCAAGGTATCCGCCAGCAATCCTTCGCCATGTTCATCGAGGGTCTGAATAATGGCCCGCGACAGCGCCGCCAGCAGTGAATTGGCAAACAGCAGGGGGATGGCAATGCCCAAGCCGAGCACGGTCGCGATCATGGCCTGGCCGATGCCGTGGGCGACCAGTTTCGGATCGCTCGCACCCGCAGCGGTGATGGTCTGAAAGGTGATGATCATGCCGATCACTGTACCGATCAGGCCCAGCAGCGGGCCAGCCGCGACGGCCAAGCGCAGAAAACCCTGAAAACGTTCGAGCTTCGGCACCTCACGCAGTATCGCCGCCGAGATGTGCAATTCCGCCAGGTCGGCCGGCATCGGCGCGCGCTGGTCCTGTTCGAGGGCGGCGAGCACACGACCGAGCGGATTTCGCAGACTGGGCTGGGTGAGATGACGCAGTTGCCAGGCCACGGCGGTGCGCACGCTGATCAAATAGATGATCTGCGCCAGCCAGGCCGCCACACCGAGCGCGCCCAGCGCAATAGTGACATAGCCGATAGTGCCGCCGACTTGGATGCGTTCCAACCAGTTGGGCCGCTCGACGACCAAGCCGAGCAGGGCACCGCGCGCAGGATCGACCAGACCTTGCGCATAACTATCGCTGGCACTGGCCTTAGCGAGCGTGGCGGCGACCTCGCGCAGCGCGCCGGCCGGCTGGCGCTTGAAGGGCACGAAGACCTTCTCGCTCGCTAGCCAGGCGAGATACTTGTCACCGGCACTGGCGGTGAAGGGCCCGATACGCACCACTTCGGTAGGCACGGCTTGCTCGCCATCAGCCACTCGCAGCGGCGCGATGTAGCGCGCGACCCGCCCACCGGCGGTCATTTCGCGCTGTAATTCCAGCCACAAACGTTCGAGTTCAACGATAGATGGCAAGGCCTTGGCACTGGCCAGGCGCAGCAGGAAAGCGTTGCGGTCCTCGGCCGTGTCATCGCTCAGGAATTCACTGGCAATCAGCGACTGGCGCAATTCGCTCGCCGCGTCGCCTGCGACCTGACGCGTCACGCCGAACAGTTCACCTAGATTGCCCTGATGCTCGATCAGGAGCTTGTGCAATTCGACCACACGTTTTTCGTTGGCATCAAAACGCGCCGACAGCGACGCGCTGGCGGCATCGAGCCCGGCACGCTGGCCCTGCACTTGGTTGAACAGCGCTTGCTGGCGATCAAATTCCTTCTGAAAGGCCGCCTCGCGCTGGGCGTTCAGTTTGGCCTCGGCGGCACGCAAGCTGATAGCCTTCTGCGCGATTTCGTCCAGCGACACCGCAGCGTGAACAGGTATCACCACCAACAACAACCACACCAGCACGCCGCGCCTGCGCACATTCACGATTTGCCCTGCCGTGTCGCGATGGCCTGCAGGTAGGAGCGCGCGTACTGGCGTTGCTCGCCCGCTTGCGCAGCCTGCTCAAAGGCGGCGCGCGCCTCATCGAGCTTGTTCTGGTTGTAGAGCGCGATGCCGAGATCGAGCGCCGCGCTGCCGCGATTTTTGAGTCCGCCCTTGGCCAGTGCCTTCTGCATAGCCGCTTCGGCCGCTGGCCAGTCGTTGCGCTGCAGGTGGATTTCACCGATGCGTGCACCGATGTTGGCGTCGCCCGACAGCTCGAAAGCGCGCTGCATGGGCGCGATGGCCTTGCTGTATTCGCGAGCGGTAAGCCAGGCGTTGGCGATTTTCTGATAGACCGCAGCGTCGGCCTTGAGCTTGTTCTGCTCGACGGCAGCGGTGAGATAGGTGGCCGCACGGTAGGGATTTCTGGCGTACACCAATTGCTCGGCCACGCGCAGAAACTCTTCTGACGTGGACAAATGACCGGCATAGTCCATGAGTTCGCTCACCACCAGGGCGCGATCATGCAACTGCTGTTGACCATAGATAGACGCCAGCTGTTGCCAGCCGGCTTTGTCGCCAGGCGCGTTGCGCACCTGATAGGTGACCAGCGGCACCGCCTTGTCCCATTTTTCCAGATGCAGGTAGAGCGCGAGCAGCAGCTGCACCCAGCTCGGCTGCGGCTTGTCGCTGGCCTGCACCGCCTTCTCGGCAGGGGGCAGCGCATGGCTGAAGTCGTTCTGCTGATAGTAGGCCATCGCCAGCATGTAATAGGCCGAGGCATTGGGCGCGGGCGCGACCTTGAACCATTCTTCGAGCGCAGCCGCACCGTCGTGCCACTTGTCCTGCGCCAGATAGAGCTGGGCGATTTGAAACTTGACCTGCAGCGCCTCGTCGCCGCTCAGGCCACCGGCCTCGAGCGCGGCGGTGAGATGCTTGGCGGCAGCGGCGAAATTCTCGCTGTCGTTATCAATGGACGCCAGGATCTGTTCGACACGCGAGCGCTCAAAGGGCGATAAGTTCTCGAGCTTGAGCTTAGCAATAGCGGCCTTCGCGCCGCCGGCATTCTTGGCATTGAGCAATTCGATGGCGTCATTGATCTGCTTGCCGACGGCGGCGCCGAGCTGCGGTGCCTCGCGCTGGCCTTCGGCGCTTTTCTTGTTGTCCTCCGCCCCGCCAGCGCCGGCCAGCAACACCAGCAGCAGCAGCACGGCCAGCCGCGTGAATTGCGATGGGGATGAATGGGCCACGGCTCAGTTCTCGAGCTTGAAGCGGATCAAGGTCTGTTCGCCGACCCGCTCAACTGCCGCGCCATTTTCAACGCGCGGGTTGTAGCGCCAGCGCAGCACGGCCTTCGACGCAGCTTCGTCGAATACACCCTTGGGCTCGGCATCGACTACCACCAGATCCTTGACCGTGCCGGCCGCCGTGATCGTGAAGCGCACGTGCACCCAGCCTTCGATGCTACGTTCCAGCGCGCGGCGCGGGTATTCGGGATTGACCCGCACCAGCGGCGCGACGGCGCGATCAGAACCGCCAGCGCTGAGGCTCATCTTCACACTGCTGGTGTCGATGCGGGGCTGCACCATCTGCACCGGTGCGACCGCCACCGCGCTGCTGTTCGACATCGCCATGCGCGGGGCGAGCGGCACCTGGGCGACGGGCTCGCGCGCGGCTTTGCGCAATTCTTCGCGCTTGGATTCCACTGTGGTGTCCTTGCGCATGCGGGTAAATTCGATGTGCGCAGCCGTGACCAACACATTCTGATCACTCGGCGCCTGGATCAGTCGCGCCAGGAACCAATACATCGAGGCGGTAATGACCAGCGCCAAGCCCAAGGCCACCGGCACCCGCAGCAAGCCGAGTGCAGCCATGGCCTCAGCGACCGCCCTGCGGCGCAGCGGCCAAGGAGACCTCTTTGATACCACCGGCCCGCACTTCGTCCATGATCTTGGCCATCGCCGCCGCGCTGGAATTGCGATCGGCGACGATCACCGCAGTGTCTTCCGGGCGTTCGGCATGCAGACGTTCGATGGCAGCACGCACATCACGGACGTCGACCTGGCGCTTTTCCATCCAGATATCGTCATTGGCGCGCACCGCAATCAGAATATTGCCGGATTCGCGGTGCTCAACCGTCGCCGCATTGGGCTTCACCACCGTCACACCCGTCTCCTTGATGAACGAGGTGGTGATGATGAAGAAGATCAGCAGGTTCAAGACAAAGTCCAGCATCGGCGCCAGATCAATGCCGTGATCCTCGATTTCCGGGTGGTGTCGGCGTGACTTCACGGCGTGGGGCGGCCGTGTTTCATTGCGAAGTGGTGAAGGTGATATCGGCTATGCCACCCAGCCGCACCTGATCGGCGGCCTCGATCACCACGCCGTTCTTGGCTTTCGGATCGGCCATCAACAACACGCCACTCTTGG
>JANMJF010000053.1:0-2262 GCA_031371245.1 Pseudomonadota bacterium
CGAGATGGTCGCACCGATGGCCGCGCCGCGCCGCGCGGGCGGGTAGACCGAGGAAATGATCGCTATCTGCGTCGCGAACAGCGCTGCCGCAGATGCCCCCTGCAGGGCGCGTGCCCATAACAACATTGCGCTGCTGGTGGCAGCAGCCGCCAGCAGCGAAGACAGCAGCACGCCGACTGTTCCCGCCACAAACACGCGCCGCCGCCCAAACATGTCGGCCAGCCGCGCGAGGCTTAAAACGCAGGCTGCGCTCGCCAGCAAATAGGCCATCGGCACCCAGCTCAAGGTCATTGCGTCGATGTGCAGTGCACGTGCAATGCTGGGCAAAGCGACATTGACGGTCGACAACATCATGGCGGTTGCGACCGCGCTCAAACTGATCATGACGATGGCGGCCCGGCGTGTGCCGGGCGAGATTTCTTCGGCGTTGGGGGTGGTCATGGCAATGGGGAGGGCTCTGCACAAAATGTCCGAATAAATTCGGACCTACAGAAGAAGGCGCGGCGACTATGTGGGTCCGAATTTATTCGGACATTGCTTCGAGAGCACAAACGCCTCAACTCGCGTCCACCTCCCTGGCGCGCAACTCCACCCGCCGAATCTTGCCGCTGACGGTCTTTGGCAGGCCCTCGACGAATTCGATACGGCGTGGATATTTGTACGGCGCGGTGACACGCTTGACGTGTTCCTGTAACTCGCTGACCAGCGCCTCGCTGCCTTGATAGCCCGGTGCGAGGACCACGAAGGCTTTGACCACGAAGCCGCGCGTCGCATCGGGGCTGGCCACCACCGCCGATTCGGCCACGGCCGGGTGTTCGATCAGCGCGCTCTCGACTTCGAACGGCCCGATGCGATAGCCAGCCGACAGAATGACGTCATCGGCACGACTCACGAACCAGAAGTAACCGTCCTCATCGACATAACCGCGATCACCGGTCAGATACCAATCGCCGATGAAGCAAGCCTGGAAACGTTCCGGGTCGCCACGGTAGTCCTTGAACAGGCCCGGCGCGCGATGGGGCTTGGCACGAATCGCGATATCGCCTTCCTCACGCGGCGGCAGGGGCTGGCCCTGGTCGTCGATGATGGCGAGATCGAGGCCCGGCATGGGCTTGCCCATGGAGCCAAAGCGCGGTTCTAGCGAGGGATGGTTACCGCACACCAGCACCGTTTCGGTCTGGCCATAACCGTCGCGGATCACTAAGCCAGTTGCACGCTTCCAGGTTTCGATCACTTCCGGATTGAGCGGCTCGCCCGCCCCCACGCAATGGCGCAGCTTGGGAAATTTGTAGGCCGACAAATCCTGCAGCACCACCATGCGATAGACCGTCGGCGCACCGCACAAGGTGGTGATCGGATAGCGCGCGAGAAGATCCAGAGACTTCTTCGCATCGAACACCGGCGAGTGATGTACGAACACCGTTGCACCCATATTCCACGGCCCGAAATAACTGCTGTAGGCAGCTTTCGCCCAGCCGGTGTCACTGATATTCCAGTGCAGATCTTCTGGACGCAGGCAGAGCCAGTAGCGGCCGGTAATCTGATGGGCAAGCCCATAACCATGACCATGAATGGTCATCTTCGGATAGCCGGTGGTACCCGAAGTGAAATAGCACAAGGCATCTTCGTCGAAGGTGGTGTCGGCCGTTTCAAACTGTGTGCTCATGCCGCCCATGAGTTCGTCGTAGCTGTGCCAGCCGCTGCGTTGACCATCGACCAGCACGCGCGTGCGCAAGGTCGGACACTGTTGGGCCACTTCGTCGAGCTTGGCGGCATTGGCGGTGTCGGTGATGAAGACCACCGCCTGCGCGGCGTTCACGCGATAGGCGATGTCCTTGGACGAGAGCTGGGTGGTGCCGGGCGACAGCACGACACCCATGCGGATGCCGGCCGTGACGATTTCCCACCATTCGAGGTTGCGCCCCAGCATGAGCACCATGGTGTCGCCGCGTTTGATGCCCAATTGAGCGAGCGCATTGGCAAGCTGGCAGGAGCGGTCGCGCACCTGGGCAAAACTACGCTGCTGCTCATTGCCGTCGTCATCCACCCACCACAAGGCGAGCTTGGCCGGGTCTTTAGCGGCCCATTGATCGATGACGTCACGGGCGAAATTGAAACGCGCCGGCGGCGCCCACTGAAAGTTGGCGCGGGCTTGTTCGTAGGTCTCAGCGATCGGCGTGGCATTGCTCATGGTGGCGCGCTCTCGTGGTCAGAACCAGTTTTCGTCGGTGGTGAGGCAGGTGTCGTCGAAACGCGCCAGCA
>JANMJF010000105.1:0-2181 GCA_031371245.1 Pseudomonadota bacterium
CCGACGGTGTAGTTCAAACGCTCGCCGAATAGATCGCCGGTCAGCACCACGCCGAAATCGCGGTTGGGGATCAGATTGCGCGGCAGGCCACGTTCGACGAATTCGAGTTCCGAAGCCGATTGCAGTTGTTCCAGGCCAAGCGGCGTCTTCATCTTGCCGAAACCCAGACGCGCAAAAGGGAACTGACGCCATTCACCGTAACCGTCCTGCAAAGTCACGGCGTTGCTCGCGAAGTCCGCCATCAAGCGGTAATAGAAATTTTTGTAGACCGTGCCTTCGATGATCGGCCGCACGCGACGGAACAACAGCGTGTCGGTGTCGTCATCGTGCTTGTCGGCCAACCAGAAACGACTATCGAGCTGCACATAGCCGCGCAGCTTCATTTCGAAATTGCCGTCGGGTGTAGTGACGGCCAGACCCTTCTCGCCCAGGGCGAGCTGGGGTGTCTTGATGCGATTGGCGGTCGCCTCTTGCGCCTGCACTTCGAGACGGCGTTCGATGGTCGCGACTTTTTGTGCCAGCGCCGGGGCCGGTTGGGCGATGGGCGCGGCTGGGGTGGCCGCCTGCGCGGCGAGCGCGGCTTCGAGCTGCTGCACACGTGCTTGCAGCTCGGCGAGCTGGGCCGCCAGATCGACAGGCGCGATGGGTGCATCGGCGTAGACCGGCAGGGCACAGGCCAACACGAGCGCGGCGAGCAAAGGACGGTCATATTTCATCGCATGAGCTCCATCATGGTGGGGACTGATCACGGCCGAATCCTGCTTGATTAATTCTATAACCGAATACCAATTGCAGTTTTAGTGCCATTAAGAAATAATTCTTAAAGACAGTCGCTTATGGAAATTCCGAGATCGACGCCGTTATATTTACCGGAAAAAAGTCTTAATCCCCCGGCCACTCCATTTCATATGACGGATTTAGAATTTAAATCGACCTTGCTCGCGCGCTGGCGCGAGGCGGCTCGCCATCCCTCCCTGGGCCTCGCCATGGCCGCCATGGCTGCACCGGTGCGGCGTCTGTGGCCGCAGCTGCGTTTGCTGGTGCGCGGCCTGGATCGTGGGCTGCCCGGGGTGGTGACCCAGGCCGATAGCGCGAGCAGCCAACCGGCATCCGAACCGCTGCTCTGCACTGACGACATGTTGGAGCGCTTGCAACGCTGGGCCGATCGTCGACGGGTGCAGACCCGCGCCGAACTTGGCGCAGCCGAGCCGCTGGTAGTGCGTGCCTTGCCCGGTGGTGCGCCGGGTGAGTGTCTGGTCGGCGGCCTGGCCGATGAACACGGCGGCTTGGGTCTTTTAGTCGGTATCAATACCGATGGGGCGCCCTTTACGGCCATCGCCCGCGAACGCTTCACCGCCCTGCTCGAACCCTTTGCCGCCGCGCTTGCGACCCACGCTCAATTGCGCGAACTCGCGACTTTGCGCAATGCCGCCGAGGCGGAATCGGAGCGCCTGCGTGCGCGACTCGGCAGCGGTGCCGGGCTCGACGAACTGGTGGGCAGCGATGGCGGCCTGAAAGCGGTTTTCGAGCGCATTGCCCTGGTCTCGAAATCCGATGTGCCGGTGTTGATCCTGGGCGAGACCGGTGCCGGTAAGGAAATGGTCGCGCGCGAGATCCATCAGCGTTCGCGTCGCCGCGAAGCGCCCTTTATCCGCGTCAACTGCGGCGCGATTCCACCGGAACTGATCGACTCGGAATTATTCGGTCACGAGCGCGGCAGTTTTACCGGCGCCACTGGCCAGCGTCGCGGCTGGTTCGAGCGCGCCGACCGCGGCACCTTGCTACTGGACGAAATCGGCGATCTGCCACCGGCGGCCCAAGTCAGACTATTGCGAGTCTTGCAGGACGGCCTCATACGTCGCGTTGGCGGCGAAGACGATATTAAGGTTGATGTGCGCATTATCGCGGCAACCCATCGCGACCTGCCGCATCTCATTCAGGAAGGTTTGTTTCGCGAAGATCTCTGGTATCGCCTCGCAACATTTCCGATAGTGTTGCCACCCCTGCGCGAGCGCCCTACCGATATTCCGGCGCTGGCCGCTCATTTCGCGCGCCGTGCGGCGAGCCGCTTCGGCTTGTGGCTGCAATTGCCGAGTGCGGCTGATCTCGCGCTGCTGACCGCTTATGACTGGCCGGGCAATGTGCGCGAATTGGCGGCGGTGATGGATCGCGCCGCGATCC
>JANMJF010000147.1:0-5171 GCA_031371245.1 Pseudomonadota bacterium
GTGGCGGTGATACATGCATTGGCCCTCGGCTTCGAATTTGACCAGCATGTCGGCGGTACGCGCCGCGAGGTCGACATTCAGAATGCGGTAATAGGTGCCGGGTGTGAAAAACTTGTGCCACTCGACCTTGCTGGTGTCGTAGGTAAAGCCGGCGTTGTCGGTGGTGGGCATCGACTGGGTTGCTGCGTTGCTGCTCATCTCTAACTCTCCCCCTGTAGGCCCGACAAATTCGGACATTCGTTATGGAGTTTATACCGTGCGGGTCATATTCGCTTGCAGAGACAAACGAAGCATGGGCCTCAGTAGGCTGGCAATTCCAGCCCCGGATTGAAGCTAAACGTTGAATCGTCTCGCGCACCGTCTTGCGCTACGAGCCACACTTCAATCGCACCTGCGTGCAAATGGAGCGCGGTCTTGGCAAAGCGCTCGGCGAGCGCGAAGCCGATGCCGCGTGTGCCGTCGCGGATCAACACCCGTCGGTCAATGAACGATCGGGTAGCCATCGTTCGCTAGCGGTAAGAAATGTACTCACGCCCGAAGATCTCGCGCGCCACCACGCCCTTCATGATCTCCGGCGTGCCATCACCGATCTCAAGGCCGATCACGTCGCGCAGCCGCTGCGCATAGGGCATGGAATTGTCGTAGCCCATCCAGCCGTTCAAGACCATGCAACCGTGGATGGCCTGCACCGCCGCCTGGGGCGCCAGCCATTTCACCATCGCCGCCTCACGGGTATGGGGCCGGCCTTGATCGCGCAGCCACAGGGTTTGATAGGCGAGCAGCCGCGCCACGTGTAAATGTGTACTGTGCTCAGCGATCTGGAAGGCATAAGCTTCGTGACGCGCCAACGGCTTGCCGAAAGTGTGACGCTGCTTGGCGAATTCGACGGTCTCGTCGATCGACTGTTGGGCCGTGCCTATGCAGGCCAGTGCAATGATCGCGCGATTGTAGTCAAACGCTTCCATGGCCTGGGCAAAACCCGCTGTGTCGGCCCCCAGCTGATGGTCGCGCGGCACGCGTACATTATCGAAGAACAACGAGCCACGCCCGGTAAGCTTGCCGCCCATGCTGTCATAGACGCGCCGCGTGACACCGGTTGCGTCGAGCGGCACCACGATGGCGCCAATGCCCTTGGCACCGGCGGCGCCGACGCGCGCGAACACCACACAATAATCGGCATAGCCGGCCATGGTGATGGAAGCCTTCTCACCGTTCACCACCCATTGGTCGTCATCGAGGGTTGCGCGGGTTTTGATGGCAGCAGCGTCAGAGCCCGCGCCCGGCTCGGTCAGGCCGAAGGACACCAGCGTATCGCCGCTGGCCAGACCCGGCAGGATCATTTGTTTGACGCGGTCTTGAGCGTACTGGGAGATCAGGTCGGCACTGATCGCGCCGAGCTGCAGATACATGGTGAAGTTGTGATCGCCGCGCGCGATTTCTTCAGCGGCAATCCCCGCCATCACATAGCTGCCGCCGACACCGCCATAGACCTCGGGCACGCGCAGGCCGGTCACACCGAGTTCGGCGAATTCACGAATACGTTCGCGCGGCACGCTCTCACCGCGATCCCAGCGTGCGTAGTCGGGCGCCAGCTGCTCAAGGGCATAACGCCGCAGCGTGTCGCGAAAGGCGCGTTCACTGTCGTCGAAATCGAAATCCATATTCAGCTCCCGTCGAATTTTGCCGCGCGTTTGTCCAGAAATGCGCGTATGCCTTCCTGGGCATCGCGACTCTGAAACAGATAACTGACCGCCTGCCGTTCCGCCTCGATGCCATTCACCAAACCAGCGAGTGCCGCGCCATGCACCAGCAGCTTGGCTGCACGCAGCGCCAAGGGTGGTAAGGCGGCGAGGCGCAGCGCCCAGTCGCGGGCCTCGTGCATGACGTCGCCGTCAGTCACCACCGCGTTGATCAAACCATGGGCCAGCGCGCTCTGTGCATCGAGCGGCTCACCGAAATAGATCATTTGTTTAGCAATAGCCGCCGGCAGCAGACGCGCAAGCCGCTGCGTACCGCCGGCGCCGGGCAGTAAGCCGAGCTTAATCTCGGGCACACCGAGACGGGCTTCGGCACTCAGCAGACGGAAATCGCAAGCCAGCGCCAGCTCGCAACCGCCGCCGAAGGCCAAGCCATGGACGGCCGCGATGGTCGGCATGGGCAAGGCCTCAATGGCGTTGAAGGCGACTTGCAGCGCTTCGAGGAAGCGATAGGAATCATCGGCGCCGACCAGCGTATCGAGCGCGGCGATATCGGCACCAGCGCAGAACACCCGGCCGGCACCGCATACGATCAGCACACGTAAGCTGCGGTCATCGCGCAACTGGCGAGCCAGGACTTCGATCTCATGGGCCATCGCGGTGTTGACCGCGTTCAAGCGCGCGGGCCGATTGAGCATCAGCACGCCGATGTTAGCTTCGGCCGTGTAGTGCAAAGTCTCGAACATGTCAGCTCTCCACAAGCGCATCGGCGCACGATCCCCGCGCCGCGCTCGCTTCAGGCAATGACGGGCTTGAGACGTTTAAGCAGGCCCATGGAGGCGCCTGCTACCACTGGCGCGGTCGGCCGACATCCAGATGGACAAAATTCGAAGCAGCATAATAGCCGACGCCGCCGAGCTTCATTTGCGCGGCGACATCGCGCAGGTGGCGGCTGCGGGTATCGGCGAGACGCAGATCGATGGCCATACCGTCCATATGCAGACTATGTTCAGCCACACCGCTGCTGGTGCGGCGCAGGAAGGCATTGGTTGCTGGTGAGCGATAGCCGCAGATGATCTGAAAGGGTGCATCGCTGCCGATGCTAGCGTGGACCAGATGGAGTTGATCGAGCAGCGCACGGCGGATCGGGAAGAGTTGCGCGGTACGGAAATCGCGCAGCAGGTGATTGATGGCTGACAGTGCACGCTCGTTATACACGCCATTGGCGTAGTAGGTGACCGCAAGCCGCTCGCCGGTATGCAGATGCTCGAATGCCAGCGAGCGCCGCGCCGCAGGCTTGGCCCAGGCCGGGGTGGCGATGAGTGCAGCGGCGCTCAAGCCCAGTTTCAGTAAACCGCGCCGCGACATCGAAGTCGCCGCCGTGCATCGTTGTTCAGTGTCGTTGCGTATCAGCACCCTTTACCCCACGTCGGTTCGGTCGCGAACCGGGCTAGTATAGGCGGACCTTACCGTGAGTGATCAAGTACGAATGCTGGCCCCATCGTCCCCTTGCGCATGCATGCGCATACTGCTAGCCGCTCTCGTGAGCACCGTCATCACCGTCGTTGTCGCAGGCCCGAGCCACGCCGCCACTGATATCACCACACTGCTGGCAGGCGATGCGCCGCAAGTGCAAGTCGCCGGCGAGAAGTTGTGGTCGACACCGATCTTGCGCCAGCTCTATGCCGAGCCCTATCTCGCACCGCACTGGAATGCGCGGCAACTCGACGTGCTGCGGCGCGCGGTCGCTGAGAGTTTCGCCGAGGGTCTCGACCCCCATGATTTTCTCGCCGAACGACTGAACGAGCTGGATACACTGCCGAGCGCAATGGCCGAACTGCTGGCCAGTGAGGCACTCGCGCGTCTGGCCTTCACGCTGCGCTTCGGCAAATGCAATCCCGAGGCGCTCGATCCCGATTGGAATTATTCGCGCAGCTTTGGCACCACTGATCCGATCCTATGGCTACGCGAATCGATAGCGAGCGACAAGCTCGCCGAGCGTCTGGCCGCGCTGCGTCCGACCGATAACTACTACCGCGCGCTGGTGAAAGCACTGGCGGACTATCGCGCGTTAAAAGAGCACGGCGTTGAATGGCCGACGGTGACAGCCGGTCCGACTTTGAAACCCGAGGTGAACGACGCGCGCGTCGCTTTAGTGCGCGCGCGCCTCGCTGCTAGCGGTGAGTGGCGCGACGATGGGCTTGAGACCGATCAGCGCATTTACGATACCGGCTTGGTGGAGGCGGTACGTGGCTTTCAGCGCCGTCATGGACTCGACGTCGATGGCGCGATCGGGCGCGGTACCGTCGCGGCATTGAATGTCACTGTCGCCGCGCGCATCGCGCAGCTGCGCGTCAATCTTGAACGCGTGCGCTGGGTGTTTCGCGACCTGGAGAGCGAGGCCTTGTCGGTCAATATCGCGGCCTTCGAGGCGGTCTACTTCGATCATGGTCAGGTGCGCTGGTCGGGTCGCGTGATCGTCGGCAAACCTTTCCGGCAAACGCCGATCTTCAAAGACCAGCTGTCCTACGTCGAATTAAACCCGAGCTGGACGGTGCCACCGACCATCCTGCGCGAAGACATCCTGCCCAAACTGCGGGCCGATGGCGCCTTTCTCGCCAAGAAGAAATTGCGGCTGATCGATTTTAACGGTGCGCCGGTAGATGCCAGCAAGATTGACTGGCGAGCGCTGGGCGGCGGTTTCCCCTACTTCCTGCGCCAGGAAGCGGGACCTGACAACCCCCTCGGACGGGTGGCTTTCATGTTCCCCAACGTGCACGCGGTCTATCTGCACGACACACCCTCCCGTGGCCTGTTCCAGCAGGCCGAGCGCGCCTTCAGCTCGGGCTGCATCCGCATCGAAAACCCGCTCAAACTTGCCGAGGTGGTGTTGCGCGATGACCCCCACTGGAATCAGACGACCCTCGAAAAAGCCGTTGCCAAAGGTCAAAACCAGCGCATCAACCTGCCGCGTAAGATCACCATCATGCTGCTTTATCTGACGGCTTTCCCCACTCAAGACGGTGCCGTGCAATTCCGCCGCGACGTTTATGGGCGCGACGCACCGGTACTCGCCGCGCTTGACGGGCCGCTGCGCTGGGCACCACCCAAGGATTTTGAAATGCCCGCCGCGCGCGGCATCTGAGCGCACCGGCCGGGCAGATCGCTGACGCGGGCTCGGTCGGCGCATAGCGATTATCGGACTCCGACGCCGTAAAGGGCGCGCTGCTGGCGCCAAACGCGTATCATGTCGCACCGCCGCATTCGCCCTGCCCACCGTGCAAGCCGCCGTGGACCGTGGCCGCGAATGCCCCGGCACCTGCCCATCACGAGCGCGGTCATGCCTTCGCGTCGGGCTTAACTCCACGCTTGCCTGGTCGGAATCTATCGTGCTTACAACTGCCAACGTCACCATTCAATTCGGCGCCAAGCCGCTGTTCGAAAACGTCTCGGTCAAATTCGGCAATGGCAATC
>JANMJF010000163.1:0-3319 GCA_031371245.1 Pseudomonadota bacterium
GGCCACAGTCGGGCCGGCAGCTTGTCGTGAGAGAGATTGTCGACCGTGACGACCATGCGATCGATGAAATCATCGCTCAGCGACGCGCGCCGCCGCCGCAATGGGGCATCGGTATGAAGAGCAAACAGGAATCGTTATGGCCAATGCTGCTGACGGTGTTGGCGCTGGCCGTCATTGGTCTTTTGTATTTCCGTGGCCTGCAGGAACCGATCAACACGCTGCACGATCTTCAATTGCCGAGCAATCCGATGCCGTTGGCGGCCGGTCCCGAAGACCATCCAGCGCGCCCCGCTGAAGCGCTGGTGGTCAACCCCATCGAACTGACGCAAGCCGGTCGACAGCGGACCGCGGTAGCGGCCGCGAACGACGCTGCCGAGCCATTGGACGCGGCGATGTCGCCGCCCCAGCAGCCCTTCGAATCAGCGCTCGAAGCGCTGGTCGGATCGGAGGCCTTCGACCAGCTGTTGGTGAGCGATGATTTCATCGATCGCATGGTCGTCACGGTCGACAATCTCTCTCACGACAAGCTGCCGGCCCGACTGTGGCCGCTGCGGCCGGTGGCTGGCTTGCCACTAGTCAATGGTGAGGGCGGCACGCTCAGGCTCGCAGCGGACAACGGCGCACGTTACGCGGCCTATCTACAGCTGTTGCAGCGGCTCGATCTGAAACGGCTCGCGGCGCTCTACGGGCGCGACTACCAACGCTTTCAACAGGCCTATGTGGCGCTCGGCTATCCTGATGGCTATTTCAATGACCGACTGGTGGACGTCATCGACCATCTGCTGGTTACGCCCGACTCTAGCGCGCCCTTGGCGCTCGTTCAGCCGACAGTGATGTATAAGTTCGCCGACGACGGTTTGGAGGCACGCTCGATGGGCCAGAAGCTGTTGCTGCGTATGGGGCCGGCCAATGCCGGCATCGTCAAGGCGCGGCTGCGCGAGCTGCGCCGTTTGGTCACCCGCGTTACGCCGTGAGCGACGCGCTATACAAGGAAAGGCGGTCATGAGTGAGCAAGACGTGCTGTACGCGATTGCCGAGCGCGTCGCCACCATCACTCTCAACCGTCCACGCGCCATGAACGCGCTGGCCGGCACCATGCGCGAAGATATTTTCGCGCGCTTGCGTGAGGCGGAACAAGACAGCGCGGTCGGTGCGGTAGTGATCACGGGGGCGGGCGAGGCCTTCTGTGCAGGTGGCGACATCGCCAATATGATCGAGCTGCAGGCGCGCGACGATGCGGCACCGGTCAACGCACGCATCGGCGTGGCTGCGGCCTTGATCCAATTCATGCGCGCCATGCGCAAGCCAGTACTCGCTGCCATCAATGGCGCTGCGGCGGGCGGCGGCATGAATCTGGCCCTTGCGTGCGACTTGCGCTTCGGCTCGCCACAAGCGCGTTTCAGCGCGAGCTTCGTCAAAATTGGCCTGGTGCCGGATTGGGGCGGTCACTATCTGCTGACGCGGTTGGTGGGCACCAGTCTAGCCATGGAATTGATGATGCTGGGCGCCAGCATCGACGCCGACGAGGCGCGGCGGCTCGGCATCATCAATCGAATTTTTCCCGCTGAGATTTTTCTGCCCGAGGTGCTGGCGCTAGCCCAACGCCTGGCCCACGGCCCGGCCGCAGCCTTGGCTGCGATCAAGCGCGGTGTCTACCTCGGCGCAGAGCAGCCGCTCGCGGCCATCCTTGCCTATGAACAACAGGTCCAGACCGAGTTATTTCTTGCAGCCGATGCCCGCGAGGGCATGCGCGCGTTCATCGAGAAACGTCCGCCGCGTTTTCGAGTCTGAGCACATGGTCGGTTACGCCTTCAGCGCGCCGCTCGCAATGGCGGCATTGCGCTCTGCGGCGATTTGAAACTGCCGCGTATCAGCGCTAAGGCCTATTGAGAAAGCTTGGGTCTGGCGTCCAGACCGCGTACGCGCCCCGGACTCGATATATCTGTATGGGCAGCGCCGCAACATCCGACCCAGCCCGGCGATTGCAGGGTCCGGGCCCGTCACCGTGGACGGGCTCACCTGGACCCTGGCTGCCGCATCCGCCTATGGCAATCTAACCGGGTAATTCATCCCTGGATCGCCCGCATCTGCGCCTATCGACGCAGATGCCATCCTAGGCCGCAGGTCGCGAGTGCCCCAGCGGTACTCGCCCCCATGGCGTGGGACGTTTACCAGCGCGGACGGTCGTTGGTGCGCTTGACCTTGTCCTTGTCCTGCGCGACGTTGACACGCAGTGCGCGGCCCTTCATGTCCTTGCCGTTCTGCTCCAGGGCACTTTCCGCCGCGCTCTGCGTCGCGAAGGTAATGAACGCGAAGCCTTTCGAACGGCCGGTGTCACGGTCGGTGATCAGGCGGACTTCTTCGATCGGTCCATAGGCTTGGAACAAATCCCGCAGGTCGTTTTCACCGACCGAGTAGGGAAAGTTGCCGACGTAAAGTTTGTTCTGTTGCATCAGGGATTCTCCAAATAAATAGATGCCAGGCGGTTGATGAGGCGGATGCCTCGGTTAGACACCTGCGCCTCGCGGCTACGGTCCCGCGAGCGGGGTCGAGTCGAGTGCAGAGTGAATGTCGGATTCAAATCGAACAACGAATGCGGGAAGCGAGGCGGCAGCGATTGCCTTGGCTGAGCGTATGCGATCAAGCTAGCGGAATCTGAGTGTCTTAGTCACCGCGTGACATCATCTGCGAACGATTGATACAGGCATGGAAGCGGCGTATCGAAGCGTTGTTGGATGGGGTGGCGGGACTCGGTCAGGACCTCGAAGAGCGGAATTCGTAATCGTTATTACACGCGGTTGCGAAGCAGACTAACACGCTTTATTGGGAACTGCTACGCCTGGAATTGGTCCACTCGGCCCGCGCGAATGGCGCCGAGCCAAGCTTTCTTGCAGCCTGCAATGCGGTGTCGTTCATGGACCGAGAAGGTCATCGCGCTGGGGCTCGTCGTCGCGCCGATGCCGCACCGAACCTCGCCCTTGCGGGCATTACTTGTCGCCGTCGAGCAAGGCCATGCGAAAGCGGTGCTTGAGTAACACTCCATCCCGTGGTGGCAGCACCATAGTGGCGTTCGGCGTGGCCACTTTGACGAGTGCGAACAGTGGTCCATCGCTAGCGTGCAACTGCTGACGGAAAGCGCGCAGCGCGTCGATGGTGTGCAGGGTGTGGGCGCGGGTGAGACCGGCGCCACGCGCCATGAGGGCGAGATCCGTGCCGAAGGCGCAATGCGTCAGTTGACCGCCAGTCTCACCATAGCGTTCGTTGTCGATCACGACGATGGCTAGATTGCGGGGCTGCTGCGCGGCCACCGTCGCCAGTG
>JANMJF010000188.1:0-5515 GCA_031371245.1 Pseudomonadota bacterium
CTCTCGCGACATCAAGACCCGTGGGCATGACGTTCGGTCGACATGGTCGGGGCAGAGGGATTCGAACCCCCGACCCCCTGCTCCCAAAGCAGGTGCGCTACCAGACTGCGCTATGCCCCGGCGTCGTAAGCCATGCCTGCCAGACGGGAGGCGCGATGATACGCACGGTGCCCTACCCGGTCAATGTGCGCGACCGGATCTCTGCACCCATAGTCCCCTAGAAACAGTCCTTTATTTCGGCCCTCACAGCACTGCTCTGCGCTTGCACGGGCGCGGTGCTCCCGGCACCATGGCTGCCCTGCGCGGCGGCTACGCCGGACGCGTGCGACGCCATCGCCGTTACGGCGCGGCAGCTATCTTCGATATTCACGACCGCGCAGAGCGCCGGAGAACTCCATGCCAGTTGTCAAACTCACCACCACCCTGGGTGACATCACACTCGAGCTTGATGCCATCGCGGCGCCGGAAACGACCAAGAACTTCATTGCCTACGTCGAAAGCGGTCATTACGACGGCACGATCTTTCACCGCGTCATCAGCGGCTTCATGATTCAAGGCGGCGGTATGGACCGCGACCTGCAACAGAAAGCTACGCGGGCAACAATCAAGAACGAAGCAGACAATGGCCTGCGCAACGACCACGGCACCGTCGCCATGGCGCGCACCTCTGATCCCCATTCCGCGTCGTCGCAGTTCTTCATCAATGTCAAAGACAACGATTTCCTCAATCACAGCAGTCCTACGTCCAGTGGCTGGGGTTATTGTGTATTCGGTCGCGTGACCGATGGTCTGGACACGGTGAATGCCATCAAGGCCGTCAAGACCAAATCCCTTGGCTCCCATCAGGACGTCCCGGCGGAACCGGTAGAAATCCTCAGCGCCAGCGTTGTCAGCGCCTGATCGCCGCTTTGCTCGGGACGCAATGACGACGCTGTTCGTCTCGGATCTGCATCTGAGCAGCGCGCGTCCGGCACAGCTGACACTTTTTCTTGAGTTCATCGCGCGCGCGCGGCAAGGTGTGCAGGCACTCTATATCCTCGGCGATTTGTTCGAAGTATGGCTGGGAGATGACGACGACACGCCACCCAATGCAGCGGTCGTCGCCGCCCTGGCCGAGCTGGCATCGGCTGGCGTCGCGCTGCATATCGGTTACGGCAATCGCGACTTCCTCTATGGCCCGCGCTTCGTCGCCGCAAGCGGCGCGCGACTACTGGATGACTACGCCGTGATCGACCTTTACGACACGCCGACGCTCGTCACCCATGGTGACCTGCTGTGCACGCGCGACGTCAACTACCAGCGTTTTCGTCGCGTGGTACGCCACCCCCTCACCCGCCATCTTTTTCTCGCCACGCCCCTGGCCTGGCGCCAGCGAATTGCCCATCGCACCCGCGCTGGAACTACCGCGTCGATGCGGCGCAAGGACGATGCGATCATGGACGTCGACGAGACCACTGTCGCCGAAGTCATGACGCGTTACGACGTAAAACTCTTGATTCACGGCCACACCCATCGACCAGCCGTGCACGACTACGGGCTGGAGCAGCGTCGACGTATCGTGCTTGGCGACTGGTACGAACAGGATTCCGTGCTGGTATGCGATCACATCGGTCAGCGCGCTATGCGGGTCAGCGAATTCCTAAGTGGATGCAGCACGCCAAGTGAACTCGATAGTAATAGCGATCAACACCAGCAGAAAGTTCAACGCGATAGCGTTTGACGCACGCGATTCCAATCGAAATGCGGCCCAGGATCGGTCTTTCGTGCCGGCGCAATGTCGCTGTGACCGACCAGACCCTCGACGCTGAGCGTCGGTAGCAACTCAAACAGATCCTCAAGCAAAGACCCAAGTCTTGCGTACTGGGCATCCGTGAAGGACTGTTCATCACATCCTTCGAGTTCAACGCCGATAGAAAAATCGTTGCAGTGCGTACGCCCCTGCCAATTCGATTCGCCGGCGTGCCACGCGCGCGCGAAAATATCGACGAATTGAATCAGCCGCCCATCGCGTCGGATCAGGAAATGGGCCGACACCCGCAAACCATCGATGGCGGCGAAGTATGGATGCGCGCCAGCCTCAAGGCGATTGGTGAAAAGCTGTTCGATGTAGGGTCCGCCGAACTCACCGGGCGGCAGACTGATGGCGTGAATGACCACCAGATCGATGGCCGCCTTCGGCAACCGTGCGTCGAAATTTGGCGACGGCACGGCATGCGCTCCCGGCAACCAACCATGGGGCCGATTGTCGGGCGCCATCGTCGCGAGGCTTACACCGGACGCGCAAGTACCAGCGAGAAAGCCGGGCCGCGCGATTCGTAGTGGCGTTCGATCTCAAAGCCGGCATCGCGCAGCATGGCGTCCAGCGATGCGCGGGTAAACTTGCGACTGATTTCAGTCTGAATGGTGTCACCTTCGAGCAGCTCAAGCACCGCATCGGTGGTGGCGAAACGCACGCGTTGCGGCGCCATCGCCACCAAGTGCATCTCGATCTGGGACTGTGATGGATTGAAGTAGGCGTAGTGGGCAAAACGCTCAAGGTCGAAATCTGCGCCCAGTTGGCGATTGATCACCTTCAGCACATTGCGGTTGAATTCCGCCGTGATACCGGCGAAATCATTATAGGCGGCGTGCAGCAGTTCCGGCCGCTTGACCCGATCTGCGCCGAGCAGAAGACGATCCTCAGGCCCCATGAAGGCGCGCAACTCAGTGAGGAAATCATGACTCTCGGCGGCGGTAAAATTGCCGATGGTGCCGCCCAGAAAGGCCACCAGATTACGGTGCCCGCGACGCGGCAGATTGGCCAGACCGGCACCGTAATCGCCCAACAAAGGTTGCACGTCCAACCACGGGTAGCTCTGCATCAAGCGCTCGCCACTCGCGAGCAAGACTTCGTCGCAGACGTCGAACGGCACATAGTTTGGAAAGCACTCCCGCGCCGCGCAAGCATCGAGCAGATGGAAAGTCTTGCGCGACATGCCGCTGCCGAGCTCAATAATGGAGGCCGGCTGCGCACTGGCGATGATATCGCTGGACACTTCGGCGAGCAGCGCACTCTCGGTGCGGGTCGGATAGTACTCGGGCACATTGCAGATCTGATCAAACAGCAGCGAGCCGCGTTCATCGTAGAAATATTTGGCGGGTAGGCGTCGCGGGACGCTGAAAAGACCGCGCGCGACGTCATCCCACAAGCTCGGGATGGCACGCGTCGGGGCCACGGCTTCGCATACGATGGGCAGTCGAATTGCGGTGTTCACGGGGGGTCCTTGTAAGATAGCCGCCAGTCGACACGCCAGCGATGGTCTGCCGCGCCACACGGCGGGGCAGCGTAGGTTAGCATTCGACGCCATAATATTCACCGTTACCTACGCGCGACGTGCGCCAGCGCGCGTAGCCCGTGATCGCATGCCTTAGGAGCATCGAGCACCATGCCCAGTACCAACCTGATTTTCGATCTTCCCGCCGATATCGACGCGACCGTAAGCGTCGCCTTGCTGGAAGATATCGGCAGCGGTGATGTGACTGCCAGCCTGATTCCCGCAGCGCGCACATGTCATGCGCAGGTGCTATGCCGCGAGTCCGCAGTGCTGGCTGGCGCGCCGTGGTTCGACCGCGTATACCAGCATATCGACAGCGCCGTGACCGTTACCTGGCTATGTGAGGAAGGCGCCGCACTGGCGCCCGGCACGGTGGTGTGCGCACTGGCCGGCCCAGCGCGCGCGATCGTAACCGGCGAGCGTACCGCGCTTAATTTCCTACAGACTTTATCCGCCACCGCGACCATCACGCGCGACTATGTCAAAGCGCTAGGCGAAACGCGCACCCGCTTGCTGGATACGCGCAAGACCGTGCCGGGTCTGCGCAGCGCGCAGAAGTACGCAGTTCGCGTCGGTGGCGGCGTGAATCATCGCATGGGGCTGTTCGACGCCATCCTTATCAAGGAGAACCACATCGCTGCAGCCGGTTCGATCAGTGCTGCGGTCGGTGCACTGCGCCGTTCTCACCCGGGACTGCGTATCGAAGTCGAAGTGGAGAACATGCAAGACCTCGACGAAGCGCTCGCCAACGGTGTCGAGATGATCATGCTCGACAACTTCGATGTGGCGGCGATGCGCGTCGCGACTGCCCGTGTCGCCGGCCGCGCTCAGGTCGAGATCTCAGGCGGCCTCGAGCTTGAAGCGCTTGCGGCGCTGGGTCAGATCGGTGCCGATTTTGTTTCCATCGGTGCGCTGACGAAACATGTACGCGCCGTCGACTTCTCGATGCGGATTAAGGCCTGAGTCGCGCTTGAATCGGAAATCCAAGATGTGTCTGCTGACTTGCGCCGCCATCGCGCCGCTCGTTCTGACCGCCTGACATGGGAGCGACGCTGCCATTTTTAGTCGCAGTGCTGGCCACTGCGGGCGGACCGCTAGCGGGCGCAGTCCGTGCCGAAGTTGCCAATGGAGTCGCGACCGCCGTTGCGCAAAATGACCATGACACACGCCTTGCACAGGCCGAGCTGATCGTAAGCGGTCAACTTAATGGCGATCTGCGCGCGGCGCGCAGATCGCTTGAGCATGCCGCACAGATCGGCGATGGGCGCGCCGCCTATACGCTCGGTGTGCTGGCCTATCAGGCCAAGCCCACAGATCTCTCCAGCGCGCTGCGCTGGTGGCGGATCGCAGCGCAGGCCGGCCACGCCGACGCTCAATACAGCCTCGGTCTGCTGCTGGCCGATAAGCCCGACCATCGCTCCGAGGCCGATGCCGCATTCGAAGCGGCAGCGGCGCAACAGCATGTGCTGGCGTGCTTCGCGCTCGGTACGCGGCTGGCGACTCGCGATGAGACCGCCGCGCGACGTTGGCTGCAATGCGCAGCAGTGCAAGGCTATGCACCGGCGCAATTCAACCTCGCCACGCTGCTCGCGCGTGCGGCCAGGGATAGCGCGGAACTCGACGCTGCGCGGCGCTGGTATGCAGCCGCCGCATCGACTTTCGCGCCGGCCGCAAGCGCGCTCGCGGCGCTGCCGGCGAACGTGGCGGTGCACAAGCTTGAAAAGCGCGGACCGGCGGTCCTGTCGCTACGGGATCAGACCTGGGTCATGGCTCAGCCCGAGAGCGCCTATACCGTACAGATCGCGAGCGGCGCTAGCGCTGAGGCGCTGATCGCATTGCTGCAAAGCCAACTCCACGGTGTTGATGCGGCCTGCGTGCGCGAGCGTCCCGCTGCGCGCCAGCCCTATAGCGCCATCGTCGGCACCTATGCCGATCGCACGAGCGCCGAGCGCATGCTCGGCGACTTGCCCGCCGCGCTGCGCGCCAATCAGCCCTGGATCCGTCGTTTCGGCGCGTTACAGCAGGCCCTGCGTGAGGCTGCTAACAACGAGCAGCACGCGGCCGACGATGCGCATGCTGTTTCGAACTGAGTTACTATCCAGCAAGCACAGATCACAGTGAGCACCGGCGACGCAGATGAGCCAGTTCGAGGAACTTCTTATCGCGCCCAGTGAGGAACTGCTGAAGTCGCTGTATAAATC
>JANMJF010000200.1:0-4386 GCA_031371245.1 Pseudomonadota bacterium
AACCCCGTCGACCTGATGGCGCTCCAGGCCGCAGGCCTGGTTCGCCATCACACGCAGACCGTCAAGATCATCTTGTCCGGTGTGATCGAAAAGGCAGTGACGATCAAGGGCCTCGGCGTTACCAAGGGCGCACGGGCTGCGATCGAAGCAGCTGGCGGAAAAATAGAAGACTGACAGTGGCAACGGCAGCAGCAAAAATCCCAGGTGGTGTAGCAGGACTCGGCAAACTTACCGAGCTGCGCAGCCGCTTCCTGTTCCTGCTTGGGGCTTTGTTGGTTTTCCGCATTTGCTCGCACATCCCGGTGCCCGGTATCAATCCGAGTGCTTTAAAAGCCTTGTTCGAACAGCAGAGCGGCTCCATCTTGGACATGTTCAACATGTTTTCGGGAGGGGCGCTCAAGCGATTCTCGGTGGTCGCGCTGGGCATCATGCCGTACATATCGGCCTCGATTATTCTGCAACTGATGACCGTTGTCAGTCCGAAACTCGAGCAACTGAAAAAAGAAGGTGAGTCCGGTCGACGCAAGATTACGCAGTACACACGTTACTTCACCGTAGTGCTCGCCCTGTTTCAGGCGACCGGTGTGGCGGTGATGTTGGAACAGCAGACTGTGGCCGGCATGCATCTGGTCATTTCACCGGGTATCGCATTCAAAATCACCTGCGTTGCGACGCTCGTCACGGGCACGCTGTTCTTGATGTGGCTAGGCGAGCAGGTTACCGAGCGCGGTATAGGCAATGGCATTTCCATGATCATCTTTTCCGGGATCGTAGCCGGCTTGCCACAGGCGATTGCAGGAACGCTGGAATTATCGCGGACCGGTGAGTTGTCACTCCTGGTGGTGTTAGGGCTGTTTGTGCTGGCAACCGCCGTTACCGGTCTCGTGGTGTTTGTCGAACGTGCGCAGCGCCGCATCACAGTCAATTACGCGAAGCAGCAGCGCGGCGGCCAAACCTATGGCGGGCAGTCGACAAATCTACCGCTGAAGCTGAACATGTCGGGCGTCATCCCGCCGATTTTTGCGTCGAGCATTATCCTGTTCCCTGCTACTATCGCCGGCTGGTTTGCCAATGCCGAAGGCATGGATTGGCTACGCGACATCAGCAGCACCCTGTCGCCGGGTCAGCCGCTCTACGTGATGTTGTATGCTGCGGCTATCGTGTTTTTCTCGTTCTTCTATACTGCACTGGTCTTCAATCCGAAAGAGATGGCGGACAATCTCAAGAAGTCAGGTGCGTTCATCCCTGGCATCCGTCCTGGAGAACAGACCGCCCGCTATATCGACGGCGTGATGACGCGGTTGACGGTTGCCGGCGCGATTTACATCACACTGGTCTGTCTGCTGCCCGAATTCCTGATCCTAGAATTGCATGTCCCGTTTTATTTCGGCGGCACCTCGCTGCTGATTATTGTGGTGGTGGTGATGGATTTTATGGCTCAGGTGCAGGCGCATCTGATGTCGCACCAATATGAGGGGCTGATGAAGAAAGCGAACCTCAAGGGTTACGGGCGCCGGTGAAATGCCGGACGAGAGGAATCGAAAATGAAAGTGCAGGCTTCAGTCAAACGCATTTGTCGGGATTGCAGAGTTATCAAGCGCAAAGGCGTAGTGCGCGTGATCTGCAAGGATCCGCGACACAAACAACGCCAGGGTTGAACATCGGAATGAAAGTTGAGAGGAGCAGGCTATGGCTCGCGTAGCTGGAGTAAACATCCCCGATCGCAAACATGCGGTCATCGCGCTGACGTCGATATTCGGCATTGGTCGCACGCGCGCAAAGACAATTTGCGCCGCGACCGGTGTGCCGCCCGACTCTTTGATCAAGGATTTGACCGAAGGCCAACTCGAAGCGCTGCGGTCTGCGGTGGGCAAGTTTCCAGTCGAAGGTGACCTGCGCCGGGAAGTCAGCATGAACATCAAGCGACTGATGGATCTCGGTTGTTACCGTGGCGTTCGTCATCGCCGTGGAATGCCGGTACGTGGTCAGCGCACGCGGACGAATGCCCGCACCCGCAAGGGTCCGCGCCGTATGGTCAAGAAGTAAGGTCGGGATTTAGATATGGCTACAGCTACCCAGCGAACGGTGAAGAAGAAGGTCAGGAGAACCGTCATTGACGGTGTGGCCCATATTCATGCGACCTACAATAACACGATCATCACGATCACAGATCGGCAGGGCAATACGCTGGCGTGGGCGACCGCAGGTGGCAGTGGCTTTCGAGGCTCGCGTAAGAGCACGCCGTTCGCCGCGCAGGTGGCTGCCGAAAAGCTTTCTTCCGTGCGTGACGAATACGGTATGCAGAATCTGGACGTATTTGTAAAAGGTCCTGGTCCTGGCCGCGAATCCGCCGTACGTTCGTTGAATTCGGCAGGTTTTAAGATCACCAACATTACCGACGTCACGCCGATTCCGCACAACGGATGTCGGCCGCCTAAGAAGCGAAGGGTGTAAGCAGATGGCGCGTTATATAGGACCGAAGTGCAAGTTGAGCCGGCGCCAAGGTATGGACCTGGGCTTGAAGAGCCGTGCACGGCCGATCGAAACCAAATGCAATCTTGAAAAGCCACCGGGCCAGCATGGCGACAATCGTGGCCGCCGGCAGTCTGACTATGCGTTGCAACTGAGAGAGAAGCAGAAACTGCGTTTTATTTACGGAATTCTGGAACGACAATTCCGCAACTATTATGCGGCAGCGGCCAAACGCAAAGGTGCGACGGGCGAGAACCTCCTTCAACTGTTGGAATGCCGGCTTGACAACGTGGTGTATAGAATGGGTTTCGGGGTGACGCGCGCGGAATGTCGCCAGTTGGTAGGTCACAGGGCAATCCTGGTGAACGGTAAGAGCGTGAACATCCCCTCTTACCAAGTATCGGCAAACGACGTGGTCGCGGTGCGCGAGCGCGCCAAGAAGCAGGTTCGTATCGCTGATTCCTTGGCGATCGCGGAGCAGCTTGGCTTTCCAGAATGGGTTGAGGTCGATTCGAAGAAGATGGAAGGGCGCTTCAAGGCTGTTCCGGAACGCGGCGACCTGCCTGCTGATATCAATGAATCGCTCGTTGTCGAGTTGTATTCGAAGTAATCTGATTAAGGAGATTGCAATATGGCATCAGCATTAAATGAGTTGTTGAAGCCGAAGATTGTCGAAGTACAACAGGTCGGCCCGCGCGCGGCGCGCATCACGATCGAGCCCCTTAACCGGGGTTTTGGCCACACTCTGGGTAATGCTTTGCGTCGTGTCCTGTTGTCGTCGATGACAGGCAGCGCAATCGTTGAAGTTGAAATCGAAAACGTGCTTCACGAGTACACCACTATCGAGGGTGTGCAGGAGGACGTTACGGATATCCTGCTCAATCTGAAGGGGCTGGCTATCAACATGCATGCTCGCGATGACGCCAGCATTACACTCAATCGTCGCGGCCCGGGACGGGTGACAGCACGCGATATCGTGCTTGACCACGATATCGAGATCGTCGATCCGGACTATCACATTGCTACGTTGAGCGACAACGGCGAACTCAACATGACGTTGCGAGTAGCGCGCGGTCGTGGCTACCAGCCGTCTACCACTCGTGAGACCAGCGAGGACGCGGACCAAGCGATCGGACGCTTGAAATTGGATGCCTCATTTAGTCCCGTGCGGCGTTGCGCGTACGAAGTACTGAGTGCGCGTGTCGAACAGCAGACCGATTTGGACAAGCTGATCCTGACTATAGAAACCAACGGTACCATCGACCCGGAAACGGCTGTCAAGGAAGCGGCGACCATTCTGCGCAGCCAGCTTGCGGTGTTTGTCGATATCTCCGGAGATGAAAAGGATACGCCGAAGCCGGGTCCGCAGGCCGAAGTTGACCCGATTTTGCTGCGCTCAATTGACGATTTGGAGTTGACCGTGCGCTCGGCAAACTGCCTGAAAGCGGAGAGCATTTATTTCATCGGCGATCTGATCCAGCGCACTGAAGTTGAATTGCTCAAGACGCCCAATCTAGGCAAGAAGTCGCTGACCGAAATTAAGGACGTTCTCGCCGCACGCGGACTGTCGCTGGGTATGCGCCTGGAGAATTGGCCGCCGGCCGGCCTCTATGAGGGCGAGCGTGCGCCGGTCTGAGCGCACCAAGTAAATAAGGCACAGGAACCATGAGACATTCAAACAGCGGACGCAGCCTCAGTCGCACGAGCGCTCATCGTAAAGCGATGATTCAGAACATGGCTGTGTCGCTGCTACGACACGAGGTGATTCGGACGACGCTTCCCAAGGCAAAAGAACTGCGTCGGGCAGCCGAACCATTGATCACAATGGCGCGCACAGACACTGTCGCGAAACGACGTCTGGCCTTTGCTCGTCTTCGTGATAGAGACATAGTGACGAAACTGTTCAATGAGCTT
>JANMJF010000214.1:0-1676 GCA_031371245.1 Pseudomonadota bacterium
CTCTCGCCGGTGGTCGAAGAAACCCTCTATCCGGCGATGGAGGACTATCAGCTCGACATCATGATCGGCGAAGGCCCGGCGGCGCGCGCCCTCAAGCTCGATCTGCCAAAATTCACCTTGGTTGGCGCTACCACTCGCGCCGGCTTGCTAACCTCACCGCTGCGTGACCGTTTCGGTATCGTGCAGCGCCTTGAGTTTTATTCCGAAGCGGATCTAGCGCACATCATTCGGCGCGCCGCTAAGATTCTCGGCGTACCCATCGAGGCCGGTGGCGCACAGGAACTCGCGCGCCGTTCGCGTGGTACGCCGCGCATCGCTAATCGCCTGCTGCGACGGGCACGCGATTATGCGCAGGTTAAGGCAGACGGCGTATTGTCCATCGAGGTTGCATCACGCGCGCTCGATCTGTTGAACGTCGATATGCATGGCTTCGATGTCATGGATCGCAAACTGCTGCTCGCCATCATGCAGAAATTCGACGGCGGCCCGGTCGGTGTCGATAGTCTCGCAGCGGCCATCAGCGAGGAACGTGGCACTATCGAGGACGTCATCGAACCCTATCTGATCCAGCAGGGCTTTTTGATGCGTACCGCTCGCGGCCGGGTCGCAACGCGCTCGGCCTGGCAGCACTTCGGCCTGGAAATGCCGCAATCGACGCGCGTGTTACCCGATCTGTTTGAGGGTGGCGAGTGAGCGCTAAGGATGGGCAGCCGCTGGCGGTCAAGGACGGCTTCCTGTGGCCAGTCAGGGTTTATTACGAGGATACCGATGCGGCCGGCATCGTCTACCATGCCAATTACCTGCGCTTCATGGAGCGTGCCCGCACCGAATGGTTGCGTGCGCTCGGTTTCGAGCAGGATGCCCTGGCGCGTGACCATGGCGTGGTGTTTGTGATCACCGCCTCGACGCTGGCTTTCAAGCGTGCCGCGCGCTTCAACGATGAACTGGTGGTGCGCTCAACGCTCGAAACCCTGCGCGGTGCGAGCATCGATTTTGCCCAGACCATTACCGACCGCTTCGGTAATACCCTATGCACGGCGCGTAACGTGGTGGCCTGTGTCACCCGTACCTCCCTGCAACCACGACGCATACCCGCGGCCATGATGGAGATATTCAAAGGTGGGGACTGATCTTTCAATTGCGAGTCTGATTCTGGGCGCAAGCGCGCTGGTCAAATTCGTCATGCTGCTGCTGCTCGCGGCCTCCGTTTCCTCATGGACGTTGATCTTCAGCAAACATCGCCAGATGCAGGTTGCGAAGCGTGAGATTGCGGAATTCGAAGACGAATTCTGGTCGACCGAAGATCTCACGCGCTTGTTCAACCGGGTTGCGGCGCAGACCGAGGATGCGACCGGCATGGAGCGTATCTTCGAATCAGGCTTTCGTGAATTCGCGCGGCTGCGTAAGCGCGGTGGCCTGGATACCACCGACATTCTCGACGGTGCCCAGCGCGCCATGAAAGTAACCGTCAACCGCGAGCTCGAGTCCTTGGAGAATCATTTGCCAACGCTGGCCACCATCGGCTCGATCAGCCCCTATGTCGGTCTGTTTGGTACGGTGTGGGGCATCATGAATTCCTTCCAGTCCCTAGGTAACGTGCACCAGGCCACGCTCGCCATGGTCGCGCCCGGCATTTCCGAAGCGCTGGTCGCGACCGCCATGGGCTTGTTCGCGGC
>JANMJF010000216.1:0-8611 GCA_031371245.1 Pseudomonadota bacterium
GCTCGCCTAGCGGTGCGCGCAGATCCTCATAAGGGAAACACTGGTGCGACAAAGTGCAGGCGCCAGAGATCTTGATCACGACATTGTCGAAACGCGCCAGCGCGACGACGTCTTTGAGCGCTGCAAACGGCGCGTCGGGGATCGGCGGCGCGAAGGGCTGGCGCAGGCCGAGGTGATCGAGCACCAATTGCGTGTGCGGAAAAGCCTTGGCCAACTCGGCAAACAGGTCGAGCTTGTCCCAGCACATGACATTGACAGGCAGACCATGGTCCGCACCGGCCGTCAAGATGCGGGCCAATCCTGCATCGGATGCGGCGGGTGTGGTCGACTCCATGAGCACGATGCGCGCGCCCACCGTGCCCGGTGTGCGTGCCCACTCGGCAAGCTCTTCGGCGACTGCCGGCGCAGCGGGATCGAAAGGTTTGATCAGCGCGAAGCGTGTGGGATAGCGGGCGTAGACCTCAAGGGCGTAACTCGCGTCGTAGCGATACATGGTCCAGGGCGAAACCAGCAACGCGCCGTCGACACCGACGGCATCCATCGCCGCGACCATGTCGTCACCACTGACCTCGGCCGGACCGTGCAAATGGCCGGCCCAGGGTCGGCCGGGGTGATTGCGTTCGTAGGCGTGAACCTGGGCGTCGATGATGGGCATGACTGTATTCCTTGGCCGGCGGACGCGCCCGCAAGGCCGGCCTTCTGCGCTGCTGGCGTCAACTGCTACGTGGTTGCAGTTGTGCGATGGAGTAGGTGCCGGCGCTCGGTTCCAGCTCGACACGAAACACTTCCATGATGCGCGCCGCCAAACCATAAAAGCTCGCCGCCAAAGTCAGTTCAACCAGCTGTCGCGCCGGCAGATGCTGGGCCAAGGCCTGGAAAGTCGCGTCCGAGACCCGCACCTCGAGCGTCAACTCATCGGTAAACTGCAATACGCGCCGCTCCACTTCGTTGAAAACCGCCGCAGTCGCACCGGCCGAGACGGCCGCAATCTGCGCATCAGTAGCACCGCATTGGCGGGCGATGGGCTCATGTTGTGTCCACTCGTAGTGGGCGCCGGTGAGATGCGCGACGCGTAGTATCGCCAGCTCGCGCAGCTTCGCATCGAGCTCCTGCTCGGTCAGGATAGAAGCGCCCAGCGACAGGAAGGGCACGAAATTGTCCTGGGCGTGGGCCAGCATGCGCAGAATGTTCAGCGGCGGCAGTTGCGCGAGGCGCGAACTGACTTTGTCCGACAGATCCTGGGTCTCGGGATACGGGATACGGGCCACGTGCGCTCCCCTTTGATGATGAATGCTGTACGTGCAGCGTGCCGACCTTAGCGTGATGCGAAGAGGGGCGTCAAACACCGGCAGCGAGGAGTGCGCCAAGCCAGGGCGGAAGTTTCAACCCTGGATCTCATGGCTTCGCCCATTGTTTGCAATGCACTCAGGCGGTCGCCAACTCCAGGCCACGCTTGCGATAACGCTGCGCGGAATCTGCATCGCCGCCACCGTCGGCGACTTCCGCCAGCAGGCGATAAAACAACGGCAGCGGATGCTCGGCGATCAGCAGCTCGAGCTGGGTGCGGGCCGAGCCCCATAGCTGCGAGCGGATCGCGAGCCGCGCGCGCGCGAGGCGCAAACCGGGATCGGCATCGCGCTGCGCTGCCCATTGTTCGACCTTGCGCAACTGTCGGGCAGCCGGTTGACATTCGATTTCGCCATAGAGCGCGGCCAGATCGCTGTTCCACACCCGATCGAGCTGGCGTGAGAGCAAGCGCTCGGCCTCGTCGTCGCGGCTCACGCGGCACAGCGCCTGCACATAGGCCGCCAGCACCTGAGGCATGACGCGCAGCGGCTTGGACAAACTTTCCCAGACCGCCGTCAACACATCAGGCCGTGTCTCATCGCCACGCAGCACCGCGACCGCGCAGTCGCGCTCCAACACATTGGCCTCGTCGTAACTCATCACACGATCACGACGTAAGGCCGGCATCAGTTGCAGCATGCCAGCCATGTCGTGGCGTCGTTCGAGCAGACGCAAGCGCAGGCGCAGTAGCAGCGGGCTCGACACCTGCTTATGAGTCAGTTCGTCGATCAGTGTGGCCGCTTCGTCGACCTGATCTTGATCGAGCAACCACGCCGCGCGTTGCAATTCGAGCGCGGGTGCGGCCTCGGGTTTCAGATCGCGAGCGAGGCGCAGATAGTTATCGCGGCGGCCGTTGGCATGCATGGCCTGGGCGGCTTCGGCTGCGGCCAGGTAATGCACTTCGGGCTGCGCATTGTCAGCGGCGCCGAGACTGAACAAACGCTCAGCGCGCGCATGGTCGCCGGCGGCGCGCGCCAATAAACCATCGGCCAGCGAGCGATAGGCGCGGCGCCGACGATAGTCACCCGACCAGCGCCCGAAACGCCGACGCAGCGCCAGTAGGTGGGCGAGCAGGCGCATGCCGATATAGAGCGCGACTACCGCCGCCAACATCACGATGACGAAGAAGGCGAAGGTCGACCGCAGCACCTTGCCACCGAAACCAATGACGATGAAGCCGGGATCGACCGCGATGAAATGGCCGACCACCACCGCCGTCACCAGGGCCAGGAGCACGACCAGGAGTATGCGAACTATCACAATTGTGATGGCGGTTGTGCTGGCAGATCTGGCAGCGCGTGAGGAGCAGCTAGCGCCTCGCGAGCGGCGCGCACCGCGTCAAGACTGGCGCTGATATCGGGCAGCGTCGGTGCGAGCTCGACGCCGCGTACTTCGACTAGCATATCGGCCAGCGACTTGACGGCGGCGTCTTGCGGGTCGAAATAACGCTCCAGCGCTGCCTGGACGATTTCGACCGCGACGCGGAAATTGGCCGCGTCACGTTGCAGGATCGCGAGCCGCGCACTGGCCAGCTCAAGCTTGAGATTCTGTTCGAGGAAATACCGCAACTTAGGATCGAACAGCACACTGTCCGGCAGCTCGCCGTCCTTGATCTCGACCAGACTCACAAGCGAGTCCCACATCGCGCGTAATACACCGCGCCAGTTGTCGGGCGTGACTGGCGCTTGGCGAGTGTGATGCAACGACGTGTCGACCTCGGCGATCGGTTTGGTATGCAGCATTTCGACCTTACGGATGTGGGCGGCAAACTTCAGTGAAAGACCTTCGATATCGGGCACCGCGACCGCCGCGAGCGCCTGCAGGTCAGCCGCCAGACGTTCGCGCAGCACCCTCACGGCAGGGTGATCGATGGCACGCAGGCGCTGGTCGGCGGCCAGCAGCGCAGCGCGCGCGCGCGCCACATCGTGTTCCAGGGCGAGACGCTGAGTGGCCGCCAGAATCAGGTATTCGCACTCCGCCAGCACCCAATCAAGCGGCTTGTCCCCACCTTGAACCGCCAGGGAGTGCAGGGATCGTTCGAGTCCGGTGGTCGTCTGACGCAGTTCGTCGACACGACTCACGGCCGTGTTTTGTGCGCTTTCAAGTGTCTGCAGGCGTTGCTCGGCAGCGACCAGACGCAGCGCTAGCGCTGCGCGCTCGGCGCTGGCTTCGTCGAGTCGCGCGCGCAATGCCGCAGCGCCTGGTTCGGCCACGAAGCGCGTCCAGTAATAACCGCTGGTGGCGATGGCCAGGGCTAACACCAACACTGCGGCCAAGGCCAGCATGCCGCTACGCCGCGACTGCACCCGCACCGGCGGCACCGCTGCCGGCTGCTCGCTTGTGCTCATGCTTCGTCGTTGGCCCAGTGGATGAGTCGTTTCAGAATACTGTCGTCGGCCGGATTATCGACCACCAGCGCGCGGTGAGTGAAGCCGCGTGCTTGGACTTCCTGGCCGACCCGCGTACCGACCACCAGCATCTGCATGTCGAACAATTGATCGATGCCTTCGGCTTCGATCTTCTCGACCAGGTTGTCGAGCACCTCGATGCTGGTCGCGAGCCCGATGTCCGGCACTTTGACCGCATGTTTCTTGAGTGTGCCGCCCAGCACCAGGGCCGGTTTGCTGCGCTCATAACACTCGCAATACACCACCTCGGCGTCGCGGCGCGCGAGCGTCTTGGCCAAATATTCGCGACCGCCGACGCCGCGAAAGATGACGATGCGTTTGTGTTTTATCTTGGCTTCCGAGAGACCATCCAAGCGCAGCAGACCTTCGGAGCTGAATTCGCTGGCAGGTGTGATGATGTGTTTCACGCCGAGTGCTTTGAGGCAAGCCGCGGTGCCCAGTCCAACTGCGAAAACTGGCATGCCATCCAGCGCTCGACCTTCTTCTTTGAGCAAAGCCACGCCGAATTCGGCGGCGTTGCGACTGACGAAGATGACGATATCGAAGTTAGACAGATCGCGCGCCACCGCACCCGCCGCCGAGCCGTCGTGCAAACCGTTGATCACGATCATCGGCGCGCGAATGGCGGTGCCGCCAGCGCCCTCAATGGCCCGCGCGAGTCCCTCGGCCTGGATGGCCGGACGGGTCACCAGCACGGAGACGCCGTTTAATGCGCCGTCGCTTGTCTGCATCTGACTTCTACTTTTGTTCGTGCAGCTGACGCAGGATGCGATCGGCTCCGGCTGTCAGCAAGGCTTGGCCCACCGCATCGCCTATGCGTTCGGCATCGGCCATCGGGCCGCTGGCAGTTTGCCGCACGATATGGTCGCCGTCGACTGCGGCGACCAGACCTTGCAGACACAGGCGCGTGCCATCGATTTGTGCATAACCGGCCACCGGCACCGTACAGCTGCCGCCGAGGCATGCATTCATGGCGCGCTCGGCCCGCACGCAGTGTGCAGTGACTTCGTCGTGCAGGGGCGCGATCAAGCGTTCGACCGCGCTATCGCCACGCCGGCATTCGATGCCGATAGCGCCCTGTCCGACCGCCGGCAGCATGCTCTCGGCGCTCAGAGCACACGCGCCTTGGGTAAACAGACCGAGACGTTTCAAGCCCGCCGCAGCCAGCACGATGGCAGCGTAATCGCCACGTTCGAGGCTAGCGAGGCGGGTCGGCACGTTGCCACGCAAATCGAGCAATTCAAGATCGGGTCGCAGCGCCAGCAACTGGCTACGCCGGCGCAGACTCGAAGTGCCAACCCTGGCAGCGTGCGGCAGTTGGGCGAGTGCCCCACCACTTTTGCTCACCAGCACATCACGCGCGTCTTCTCGCGCCAGTATGACGGCGATGTGTAATTCCTCGGGCAGGGCCCACGGCACGTCCTTCATGGAATGCACCGCGATGTCGGCGCGCCCTTCCAACAGCGCGACCTCGAGTTCTTTGATGAAGAGACCCTTGCCGCCGATCGCTGCCAGTGGCCGATCAACAACGCGATCGCCAGTGGTTGTAATCGGCAGCAATTGTGTGGAGAGGCCAGGCCAGGCTGCCTCGATCTGCGCGGCGACGTGGCGGCTCTGCCATAAGGCCAATTCGCTCGCGCGTGTCGCGATACGCACAGGGTCGCGGACGGGACGCTGGCTGGCAGTGCTGGAGATGGCCAAGGCTGGACTCGAGAGTGTGCGAATGGCGGCAATCCTAACCAGCGCATCGACGAAAAACTACTGCGCCCGTTGGCCAAGTTGGTGGTGACACACAACACCACCGACATCGAACTCGGCATCGGCAGCCGGCCACCGGGGTTGTGCTAAGGTGTGGCCGGTCAATTCAAGCTCAGAGGGTGCCCGCATGTCCCGCCGTCTCGGCGTCATCATGGATCCCATCGCTGGGATCAAACCCAAGAAAGACACCACACTCGCATTGCTGCTCGCCGCGGCCCGCCATGGTTTCGAACTGCATTACATGGAGATGTCGGACTTAAGTCTGCGCGATGGCCGTGTCTGCGCGCGCACGCGGCCGCTGACCGTGCACAATGGGCTTGAGCATTGGTTCGACTTCGAGGGGCCGCAACTCACCATCGCTGAGCCGCTGGCGAACTTCGACTGCGTGCTGATGCGCAAAGACCCGCCCTTCGACATGGAGTATGTCTTCGCCACCTATATGCTCGAACGCGCCCAGGCCGAAGGCACACTGGTCGTCAACGATCCGCGTTCCATCCGCGATGCCAGCGAAAAACTCTTCACCGCGTGGTTCGCCGATGTCTGCCCGCCGACCTTGGTCACGCGCAATATCGATGAGCTGCGCGCCTTTCAGCGCGAACACCGCGACATCGTCGTCAAGCCGCTGGACGGCATGGGCGGCGCCTCGGTATTCCGCGTGCGGCCCGATGACGGCAATGCCAGCGTGATCTTCGAAACCATCACCGCGCTCGAACAACGTTACTGCATGGCGCAGCGCTATCTGCCCGCCATACTCGAAGGTGACAAGCGCATTCTGGTGGTCGACGGTGAGCCCGTGCCCTACGCGCTGGCGCGCATACCGGCGAGCGGCGAGCTACGCGGCAATCTTGCGGCCGGCGGTCGTGGCGTGCCGCAGCCCTTAACCACATCGGACCGTGCAATCGCTGAGCGCGTGGCGCCGGAATTAAAGAAACGCGGACTGATCTTCGTCGGCCTCGATGTGATCGGCGACCGTCTGACGGAAATCAATGTCACCAGCCCGACCTGTGCGCGCGAGATCGAGGCGCAATACGACATCGACATCGGCGCGCTGCTGATGCAGGCCATCGAGAAACGGTTGACTGCCCGCGCCTGAGGCCGGCCACGCGAGGCACTGCCAACGAGCCAATCAGATGACATGAGCGAGGCGCTATTCGAGCCCCAGGCCCACGCCGACCAGCGCTTGGCGCTGACCATCGTCATCGCCATGGCCGTGCATGTAATGGTGGTGTTGGGCGTGCGTCTGCCGGCCGAGGCGCCGGTCAAATCGCGCTTCGCGGCCATGGAAGTGGTGCTGATGCCGGCGCCCGCAGCGCTGTCGGACGCGGCGACCGGGCCAAGCACTGCCACCCCGCTCACAGCGACGGTCGAACCGGCGACCCTGCGTGTACCGCCGGTGGAGCGCGCGCAAGTAAAAACCGTACCCGCGCCCAAGCCAGCATCCATCACGCCAACAGCGCCGAAAGTAACACCTCGCGCAGCGCCAGCAACGCCTGCCTCGGTGACGCAAACGGCCGCGCCGCCGCCCGCCACGCCCCTGCTGCCGAGCGCCACACAATTGTTCGAACGCTCAATGGCGATCGCCGCCACCGGCGCGGGCCTTATCGAAGACAAGACCGTGAGCGGACAATCGCTCTCCGAGCGTACGCACTACATCAAGAACAATACTCGGGACTTTGCGGAGATCACTTATAAGGACGAAGTGCGACACAAGATCTTGCGCTTCGGGGGCTTGTTTCAACGCCCAGTGCCAGCGGGAATTGTGACGATTGATATTGCCATCGGCGTCGACGGCAGTTTGCTCGACGCAAGCATTGTCAAATCATCGGGCGTCGCCGCCACCGACGAAGAAGCAATGCGCATCGTCAAACTGATTGCACCCTTCGCGCCGATGTCGCCCGAACAGGCCAAAAAATACGACGTGCTGCACATGGAACAGCCGATCAGAATCGACCCGTCGGACACCGGCTACAGCCATGGTCAGTAGCGCACGCGCCATGCGCCAGGCCACGCGCAAGGCCGACGTCAACGCCGACGATCGCCTGGCCCTGACCGTGGTGCTGGCCATTGTCTTGCACGCCATGGTGGTGCTGGGCGTAAGCTTCGCGCCTGAGCCGGGTGCGCCCTCGCGTTTCGAAGCCATGGAAGTGATCCTGGTCGCAGAGCACTCGGCCCGCGCCCCCAAGGAGGCCAAGCTGCTCGCCCAGGCCAATCTCGAAGGCGGCGGTGACACCGACGCCGAGCTGCGCCCCAGCGCGCCAGTCAAGGCGCCATTGCCGGCGGCTACTGCCATGATCGCGAGCTCACCACCACCCCTGACCCGTACTCAGCCTTCGCCGCCCGTCGAGCAGCCGGCGCCGGCGCCCAACCGCCACGGTCGCGCCATGGTTAAAGACCGGCTTGCGCGCATTGCCGAGCAAGGCGAACTGCCCCTGCCGGCGCGCAGCCCGACGCGCCCGACCCAAATCAGACCCGAGGCCCCACCCGAGCCGCAACCCGATCCCCAGCCCGCCCAAGACAACAACACGCTGCCGCTGGGCGCGCAGCAACTGGTGCATTCCTTTGCGATTGCCAACCTCGCGGCCGAGCTCCAGGAAAAGCTCGAGAGCCGTGCCCGGCAGCCGCGCCGCAAGTACATCTCGGCCGAAACTAAGGAATACCGCTACGCAAAATATATGGAAGCCTTTCGCGCCAAGGTCGAACGCGTCGGCAACATCAATTACCCCGAAGAGTCACGCAAGCGCCGTATCTATGGCGCGGTAACGCTCGATGTCGCGATCAATCGCGACGGTAGCGTGGCCGCCATCAGCGTGCGTCGTTCGTCCGGCAAAACGGTACTTGACGACGCCGCCAACCGCATCGTGGGACTCGCCGCGCCTTATGATCCGCTGCCACCGGAGATCCGCAATGAGGTCGACGAACTGCATATCACCCGTATCTGGAAGTTCGACAAACAGGGCGAGATCTCCGCCGCTCCCTAAGCCCTGCTGTAGCCCGGCGCCAGTCGCCTTGTCAGCGCGGTTCACGGCGGGAATACTGGCATGCATGCAAAGCTTCAATCTGACCAATCACTTCCTGATCGCAATGCCGCAGCTTGAGGA
>JANMJF010000219.1:0-1621 GCA_031371245.1 Pseudomonadota bacterium
CGATGGTGCCGCCTTTACCGAACTCGGCCTGCGGCACGGCACCCCAGTAATCGATGGATTCCAGCGCCAGGGGCAAACGCCGTGGCGCTCTGGGATCGGTTTCGGGAAATTCCTCCATGCCGAAGCTGTACTCCAAGGTCAGGCCATCGGGATCGAGAAAGTAGAAGAAGATCGATTCTGAGGGCGGATGCCGTCCGGGCCCGAACACGATAGGCACATCGAGCTTGCGCGCGCGATACATCGCTTTGCCGATGTCATCGATGTCGGTGACCATGAAATTAACGTGGTGCAGGCGCTTAACGTCGGATTTGCTTAAGCCTAAGGAATGATGCAAGGGGTTGGGAAAACAACGCATGAAAGTCACCGCACCATCGATGCGATCCGAGACACGATAGTTGAGCTTGTCAGTGAAGAAGCGTTCCGTGTCGTCATAAGTATTGGTGCCGAGTACCACATGACCCAGGCGCACGATACGCGTCACGCTGGGCACATAAGGCGTGGCGGCGTCGGCCATCGGCCCACAGTATTCAAAGGTCGCGCCGGTGTTGGGCTCGGTGATCTGAAAGGCCTGGTCCAGACCCAGCGCCGCGCAATAGTCGCCATCCATGGTGTGGACAGTGATGCCGAGAGCGATGAAATGCCGATGCAGGCGCGCGAGATCGTCCACCGACTCCATTTCCCAGGCCACACGCCGCAGGCCAGCGACGGGCGCCTGGTGCAGAATGACATCGTGATGATGTGCGCTACAGCGGTAGAGATGTTCATCATCAGCAGCGATACCTGCGGCTTGCAAGCCCAGCATGTCCTGATAATAGCGGTGGGAACGTGGGTGATCTGTCACGTTCAGGGCGACATAGGCGAGGCGGCGATAACGGAAGTCGAGTGACATGACGCGGTCCTCAGGGAATGATGCTGACCTTGCCTTGATCGCGGATGTCGTCCTGATCGAGGAAAGTCTTCTTGGCCACTATGCGTAAGCCATCATCAGTGCGGGTCATGACATAGAGATGGTGGCCGAAGAAGGTCGTGGTCACGCCGAGCTTGCTGCGCCAGGTGACGAAGTTCGAGGTCACATTAAAACGCGCTGCATCGCCGCCCAATAAACGAACATTGCTGACCATGCGCCGGCAGCGCGAGTGCGGAAATTCCGCATGGGCGGTGCGCTTCTTCAAACGCTTTACCCGTTCACACAGACGATGGTAATCGTCGGCTACGTAGAACAGCGTGGTGCTGGGGTCAGCATCGTCGTCGGCGCCAGCCGGCGGGATGAAATAGCGTGCGCCAGCAACGAATAGCGCCAGCCATTCATCGAGCTGCCAGTTGTCGAGCAAGGCCGCTTCCAGATAAAGGAAGTCCTCGAGTTCGGCACGCGTTGGCGCCGCGCTCATGCCGGCTGCGCCGCGAGACGGCGCTGCCATTCGCGCCAGAAGGCACGCATCTGCGCCTCGTCGTCGACCTGCGGTTCGTCGCTCTGATAACCCTTGGAGATATCATTCCAACCAGCACCGGCCAGGCTAGCGTAACCACGCTGGCACAGCGCGAGCGCTTCGCAATCATCGGGTGTGGCAAAGCCGCCGGGGCCGAGGAATTCGAGAAAATTAAACAGCCGCAGTTCGCGCAT
>JANMJF010000240.1:0-23617 GCA_031371245.1 Pseudomonadota bacterium
CGCCCGATAGCGCCAGTCGCAAGGCGCTGTTCGATGAACTGGTCGCGCATATGTATAAGAAGGGCAAGGGCGTGTCAGTGGCGTCGGTGTTTGAGATCGATGCGGTGATCGATCCGGTGGACACACGCGCGTGGCTCTTGCGTGGCTTGCGCGCGGCGGGCAAAGAGCGGCGTCAACCACGGCGCTATGTGGATGTGTGGTGAGGGTGATCTGATGGCCCTCTCCCCCGGGCGCGGGCCTACAGCGCAAGACGTTTGAACAGGCGCTCTGGAATGCCACGGATCACCCCCATGATCAACCACCAGAACCACGGTAGATAAACCACGTCGCGCTGGCTCTCGACCGCGCGCACGATGCCGCTGGCGATGGTGTCGGGTGTGGCCCACAGCGGGCCTTTCTTGAAGCTTGCTGTCATCGGCGTATCGACGAAGCCCGGCTTGATGGTCAGCACTTTGACGCCGTGCTTGGTGAGGCGATTGCGCAGCCCGGAGAGAAACGCATCCAGCGCGGCCTTGCTGGCGCCATAGACATAATTGCTCTGACGTCCGCGATCGCCTGCCACCGAACTCAAGACCGCAATCGTGCCGTGGCCCTGGCACTGCATGAGCGTGGCCAGCGGCGTGAGCAGGGCGAGGGTCGACAGGGTGTTGATCTCGAACGCTACGCGCAAGCCGGCGACACTTTGTTCGCAAGCACTCTGATCGGGTAGCACGCCGTGGGCTAGCAACACGACATCGAGTCCCTCCAGGGCGGCGTGCGCGCTGGCGATCAAGATGTCGGCATCGAAGTGCTGTGTGACATCGACGAGTGCGGTGCTGACGGCCGCTGCGCCGCGCACTTCGAGATCGCGCGCAATCATCGCCAGCCGTTCGCCGTCACGGGCGATCAGATGCAGGCGCGCACCGCGCGCGGCATAGCGGCGGGCGGTGGCTTCGGCAATGGCCGAGGTCGCGCCCACGATCAAGACCTTCAGCATGACTTACAAACCCAGTCGTTGTGATTGCAGGGAGGCGAAGCGGCCGAGTGCGCCGTAACGCGCGCGGATTTCCTGAAATGCTTGCCACTGTGGATAACCGCGTCGGAAGGTTGCCATCGACATGCAGGCGTCCTTGGCCAGATAGAGCCGCCCGCCGTGCGCGACGACGATATCGTCGAGGCGCGCGAACAATGCCGCGGTGGCAGCACTCATGGCGAAATCCATGGTGAGGGTCAGCCCGGCCTGGGCAAAGGACAGCAAGTTGTCGTTGGCGGGACCGAAGCCTTTCAGCACCGCCAGCGGCGAGACCAGTGCGCTGGCGGTGACAGCGTTCAGTATCTCGCCCAGGGCCACCGGCGCAGCGCTCGAAGGAATCACGCATTGATGCTGCATGAAGCCGGCCTTGCCATACAGGCGATTCCAATCGTGCAGCGCGTCGAGTGGAAAGAAATAGTGCGCGTAGTGCACACGGTGGCGCGCCGGGTGACGGGCGCCGCGCTGAAAGTAGAGCGCATTGAAGACACCAGTCACGGGCCGGCCGAGCAGGCCGGCGGGCAGATCGACTGGCACGGTCAGCGGCCGGCGCGCAGGGGCAGACAAGTCGTTATCGGTGGCATGTTCGCCGAGCATCACCAGTCCGCGGCCGCGCGCTGGGCCGCGCTGATTGACGTCCAGCCAGGCGACCCCATAGGTACTCCCATGGTGTTCTGCGAGCAGCGCGATGGTGCTGGTGAGATCGTTGGCTGCGATCACAGTTTCTTCGATGAAGCTGCTAGTGACGGCGCGCAAGCGCAGCCGTGCCGCAACGATGACGCCGGTCAGACCCATGCCGCCGGCAGTGGCGTGAAATAATTCACGATGGCGCTCGGGCGAGCAACGCAACAGCGAGCCATCGGCCAGCATGAGCGACAGTTCCTCGACGTAGGCACTGAAGCTGCCGTCGTGATGATGGTTCTTGCCATGCACGTCGGCCGCGATCGCGCCGCCTAAGGTGACCAGGCCGGTGCCGGGCAAGACCGGCACAAACCAACCGTGGGCCACGGTCAACTGCGCGATCGCGGCGAGCGTGATGCCGGCTCCGCATTCGATCGTGCCGCGTTCGGTATCGAAGGCGATGAAGTGATCGAAGCGCGTCATACACAGCGTCTGAGACGCCAGGCTCGCGTCCCCGTAGCTGCGACCCATGCCGCGTGGGATGAGTTGGTCAGGCACATCGGCCAGCGCGCGTGCTAGCGCCTGCCGCGTCGCCGGGCTGTGCATTGTGGTCTCGATGGTGGGATGACGGCCCCAGCCGCTGCTGTGCATGGACATCACTCGTGTCGCTTGTTGACGGCCGCGACGGCGGATGTCGTGGCGCGGCTATAATAGCGGCCTGACGTCCTTGGTATGCACGTGGCCGTGATTAAAGCTATGGATGCCAGCAACACTTAAGCGCCATGACTACCATTTCCCCATCACCTACCCGCTCGTCTTTCGCGGCCATGCTTGCGCTGCTGCGACCGCGTGAATGGAGCAAGAACATATTTGTCCTGGCACCGCTGGTGTTCGCTGGTGCATTCCATCGTGTCGATGCTTTGTGCCATGCCGGCCTGGCCTTTGCGCTGTTCTGCATCGCGGCCTCGGCGGTCTATATCGTCAACGACCTGCACGACATTGCTGAGGATCGCGTCCATCCAGTGAAGGCCAGGACGCGACCGCTGGCAACCGCTGAGCTGAGCCGGCGCAGCGCGATGATGATCCTGGTGCTGCTGTACGTTCTGCTCGGGCTAGGCTGTCTGGTGCTACCGCAGGCAGGTGTGATCGTGGTCGGCTATGTGCTCCTCAATATCGCCCATACCTATTTGCTCAAGCAGCAACCGGTGATCGACATCTTCTCCATCGCCATCGGTTTCATGTTGCGGGTCTATGCCGGTGCCGAGGCGATCGCAGTGCCGGTATCGCGATGGATGTTTGTTACCACTTTATGTCTGGCCTTGTACCTGGCTTCGATCAAGCGCCGCCAGGAATTGAACTGGGCGGGCGGCACCGGTCGTGCGGTGCTGCAACAGTACACCGCGCCGCTGCTCGATCGTTTCGCTCAGACTGCTGCCACCGGCGCGCTGATTTTCTACAGTCTGTTCGTGATGGACGTGCGACGGGAACTGGTAGCGACCATTCCGTTCGTGCTGTTCGGCCTGTTCCGCTACCAGTGGATGGTGGAGGTGCGGCACGCCGGTGAGTCGCCAGCCGACGCATTGCTCGGCGACTGGCAGTTGATTCTGACCGTGCTGTTCTGGCTCGGGATGTGTATTTACGTGATCGGTTGGCAGGTGACTTAGGGCGCGACGTGCGTCGGGCTCTTCTGTCGCGGGGGGCCGCTGGTGTATGGTCGCGCTCTCGGCGGCGGGCGTCGGGCAGCGACCAGTGCAGGAAAACAGCGATGAAATATTGCCCCCAATGTGGAAAACCATTGATGCGTCTGCCACTCGGCGGCCGCGAACGTCCGGCCTGTCCCGATGCTCGCTGCGGCTACGTGCACTGGAACAATCCTATCCCGGTGGTGGCCGCCATTGTCGAACATGAAGATCACGTGGCGCTGGTGCGCAACGTTGGCTGGCCGGAACACTGGTTTGGCCTGGTCACCGGCTTTCTGGAGTCCGGTGAAATGCCCGAGGAAGCAGTGTTACGCGAGGTCGAGGAAGAACTCGGACTCAAAGCGCAGTTCAAGTCCTACATCGGCATGTATGAGTTCTATCGCAGCAACCAGCTCCTGATCGCCTACCACGTCACCGTGCCGAGCAAGGTGGTCAATCTCGACCGCCACGAGATTGCGGACAGCAAATGGGTGCACGTTGACGACGTAAAACCGTGGACCGCCGGCACCGGCAAGGCGCTACGCGACTGGCTGCGTTTGCGCGGCATCGACCGGGAGCTGGTGGATTTTGACCGAGTGAAATATTGAGGGGGTAGGGTCTCACTGCGGTGGCACCGGATCGATGCCCGAGCGACCCCACGGATGGCATCGCAGCAGGCGCATGAAGGCGAGCCGTCCACCGCGCCACAGGCCATGCACGCACAGGGCCTCGGCGGCGTATTCGGAGCAGGTCGGCAGATAACGACAGCGCGGCCCGAGCAGCGGCGAAAGTGTCACGCGGTAGACCCCAATCAGCACCAGCAGCGTGCGCACCGACCAGGCCGGCGGCGCGGAACCGCGCTCAGATGTGGTGGGCATCGGGCGATTCGTAACCCGACTTGGCGAAGCGCTGGCCGCAGTAATAGCAGTCCACATAGCGCCGCCCGTCGAAGGGCAGGTAGACCAACGGATGACCCAGCGCCCCGCCGCCGCCGTCGCAGCCGGTATCTTCGGTTTTGTCGTCGACTATCTTGATTTCGCGGGGTCGGGTAGTCACGAGTGCGCTCAGCCTGTTGGTATAGATAGACCGCTGCCGCGGTGGCGATTCGTATTCTATAGTATCTATCAGCCGTGCATGGACACCATGGGCGGCACCGGCCATAACTGCCGGCACAACACACACCGGAGGGCGACACATGGCTAAGGTATCAATGCATTCGGCGGTCAACATGAGCGCTGACGAACTGTGGAAGTTGATCGGCCAGTTCAACGCGTTGCCGGACTGGCATCCTGCGGTGACGAGCAGCAAGCTTGAGGACGGCGGTAAATTGCGGCGCCTGTCTATTCTGGGCGGCGCTGAGATCGTCGAACGATTGGAAAAGATCGACGATAGCGACCGCTTGTACCGCTACAGTATTGTCAGTGGGCCGCTGCCGGTCGCCAATTACACTGCCACGCTGCGCGTCAAAGACGATGGCAAGGGCAAAGCCACTATCGAATGGTCGAGCGAATTCGACCCGGCCGGCGCCAGTGAAACCGACGCTTCGGCGGCCGTCCAGGACATCTACAAAATGGGTCTGGACAACTTGCGTAAAATGTTCGGTGGTTAATGCCGCTAAATTCCCATTGTCCCCGCAGATGAGTAAGCGCAAGTGAACGATCTACGATTTTCCAGCGACCACATGTGGGTGCGCCTCGACGATGACGGCATGGCAACCATCGGTGTGACGGATTACGCCCAGGCCGAGCTCGGCGACGTGATCGCGGTCGAAGCCCCCGAGGTTGAGCGCGATGTCGTCGTCAACGAGGAAATCGGCATGCTTGAAGCCGATGATGGCAATCTCGAACTCAAGGCGCCGACCGGCGGCACCGTCATCGAAGTCAACGAAGCGGTGCTGGAGAAGCCCGAGCTGATCAATGAATCACCGTTCGACGACGGCTGGATTTTTCGCATGAATATCGTCAACGAGGAAGCACTCGAGGATCTCATGGACGAGGAAGACTACACCGATTATCTCGACTCACTGAACTGAGAGGTGGCGGTCGCCGCCGGCGGCCGCCAGTTGCGCAAATGGCGGGCGATGTTCGCGCCGACCCAGATCTGGGGCCGCGAGGCCTCCTTCAATTCGCGATGCTCGCGGGCCTTGATGGTGAGCGCGGCCTGCTCGAAGGCCGTCACGAAATTCGTGGTATGCATCAAGGCCTCGGCGAAATAGGCTTGACCGAAATAAGTCCAATCTTGCTCCGCCCCGCAACCAAAGGACGAACGATCGCGCGCTGAGGCTGTGATTACGATGCTGTCGGGTGATTTCAACTGGTCGATAAAGCCGCCCGAATAGCAAGCTGAGATGATGATGACCCGATAGCGGATAGCGGCCGCGTCGAAGCTCGCGCGGATGTCCTCGGCATAGATGTCGTTCAGTCCCAGTGCCTCGAATTCCACTGCCAGCGACGAATCCTCGTAGCCGTGTGAGGTCACGAAAAGCACGGCCACGTCGTCCGTGACATCCATCACATGGCCGAGCCCGGCGGCGACGCGCGCCAGGTTATGGCGGTTGGCGAGTGGGTAGTCATCGACCGTGCGTTTGTTGTTGATGAGGGTCAAGGTGCGACCGGTGAGTCCGAGACGTTGTTCGACAATGTGGCGCACCGCCAGCACTTCGCGCATGAATACATCCTGTCCGGCGTAAGCCGCCATGCCAATGAAGTAGAGATCGGTCTGCCCTGGCGTCTGGGGCCGCAACTCGACCAACGCCGCATCGAGCATTTCCTGCTGTCGGTAATAGACCGTCTCCACGTCAACACCGGCTTCTTCGCTGCGTGCCTGGTAGAAGATCGGTGAATCGGGCAGCCATTGATACATGGCCGCCAGCACCGCACCGTAGCTGCCGACTGTCAGTAGCCGACGCCACAGGTCGATGGTCGGCAACAGCGCCAGGCTGCGCCAGAGGATGGTGCAATACCACAGCAAGGCACTGCCGTAGAAGACCGTGGTGTAGGGTGTGTCGATGTCGAGAGCAAACTGATTGGCGGCATATTCAATGGCGCGACACAGTGCCCAGATCGGCAGTCCCGCACTGCATTGCACGACGATCAGATAGGCCAGCCCGGTGCGACGCGCACACAGCCAGAGGCCGAACGTGAGTGTCGCCAGCCACAGATGCATGCGCGTGGCTGCGGCCATCAGGCCCCAGATCCAGAAACTGGCGCCGGCACCGGCCATCAGACGCTCGACACCGGCGATCGCGCACCAGGCGAGGATGAGCATGAATAGCGCGTCGCGGGTGCTGGCGCTAAAGGCCTTTGCGTGCAACTGTCGGCCACACGCGAGGTGGGCGCCGGCGCTAAGGTTGCGGGTCAGTGCGGCCAGCGCGTCGCAGCGCGACGGGTGGGAATCATGCGCGGACAATAGAACCTCGATGCGGGCCGTGGCGGCTTGCAGCGATGCTATAGAAATCTGCGCGCAGGGTCGACCGCCGAAGCCGTCGCGCACTGGCCGGCATTTTGTGGAATCATGCACGCTGCTCTTCCGTCACGGAATTTGTCCAGCATGTTGACCGCTGAAGGTAAACGCAGCCTGCGCGCACGCGCCCATCATTTGAAACCAGTGGTGCTGATCGGCCAGCATGGCGTGAGCGCTGCGGTGGTCGCGGAAATCGGCATCGCGCTCGATGCCCATGAGTTGATCAAGATTCGCTTTCGCGGCAGCGAGCGTGAGGCGCGCGAGGCCGACGTGGGACGTATCTGCGCAACGCTGGCGGCACAGTTCGTGTTCGGCATCGGCGCTACGGCCGTGCTGTATCGTCAGCGCATTGCACAGCCCAAAGCGAAAGCGAAAGCGAAGGCCAAGTCTAAAGTGAAACCCAGAACGCGCGTGGGTTCCGTACGTAATCGCAAGAGGGGGCGCGATGAAATCTGATCTGGTGGTGCTGGGCGCGGGGCCTGGCGGTTATTCGGCGGCGTTCCGTGCGGCGGATCTTGGCCTGAACGTGGTCTTGGTGGAACGCGATGCAACGCTCGGCGGTGTGTGTTTGAACGTCGGCTGCATTCCTTCCAAAGCGCTGCTGCACGCCGCCAAGGTCATCGCCGATGCGCGCGACATGGCGGTCCATGGCGTGCATTTCGGCGCACCGCGCATCGAACTCGATGTCTTGCGCAATTGGAAGGCCAAGGTGGTCGGTCAGCTGACCAAGGGTCTCGAAGGCCTCGCCAAACAGCGCAAGGTCGACGTGGTGCGCGGACAAGGCCACTTCACCTCGCCCAATACCCTGATGGTGACCGGCATCGATGGCGCCAGCACCCCCATCGAATTCAAACAGGCCATTATCGCGGTGGGTTCCGAGCCCGTGCGTCTGCCGGGCATGCCCGACGACCCGCGCGTGATCGATTCTAGCGGTGCGTTGGCGCTGGCCGATATTCCGCTGCGGCTGTTGGTCATCGGCGGCGGCATCATCGGCCTCGAAATGGCGACGGTCTACATGGAACTCGGTACCAAGGTAACGGTAGTCGAGTTGACACCCGATCTGATGCCGGGCGCCGATCGTGATCTGGTCAAGCCTTTAGAGAAGCGCTTGAAGGCGGGCCTGGCCGGCATCATGACCGGCACGCGGGTGGTCAAGGTCGAGGCCGCTGCCAATGAATTGACGGTGCATTTCGAGGGCGCGGGCGCGCCCGCCACCGCCGGTTTTGATCGCGTGCGGGTGGCCGTCGGCCGACGGCCGAATGGCGACCGCATCGACGCCGACAAGGCCGGTGTGTCGGTCGATGCACGCGGCTTCATCGCGGTCGACAAGCAGATGCGAACCAATGTGCCGCATATCTTTGCCATCGGCGACATCGTCGGTCAGCCCATGCTCGCCCATAAGGCCGTGCACGAGGGCAAGGTCGCGGCCGAAGTCGCGGCTGGGCATAAGGCGGCCTTCGATGCACGCGTGATTCCGTCGGTGGCCTATACCGATCCGGAAGTCGCTTGGGTGGGCATGACCGAGACCGAGGCCAAGGCCAGTGGGCTCACGGTCGAGAAGGGCAGCTTCCCGTGGGCGGCGAGCGGCCGTGCCTTGTCACTGGGACGTAGTGAAGGCCTGACTAAACTCATCATCGACCCGGTAGATGGGCGGGTGATAGGGGCCGGCATCGTCGGCCCGGGCGCTGGCGACCTCATTGCTGAGGTTGGGCTTGCCATCGAAATGGGCTGCGACGCCGAAGACATCGCGCTGACCATCCATCCCCATCCGACCGTGTCTGAAACGGTGGCGATGGCGGCTGAGATGTGGACCGGCACCATTACTGATCTCTATCTGCCAAAGAAGCGCTGACACGGCCACTGCGGCGACCAGCGCACACACGGAGAGCCACGCCATGAATTCCACTTCATCCTTTGACGATTTGCCCAGCCCGCTCGATCTTGCCGAAGCGGTCGGCAATGTCAGCGCCCAATCCCAGGCCATGCTCACGAAATTCTTCGAGGGCCATAGCACCCAGGAATTGAGTGAGCTCGATCCGGCCGGCATCCTGCCAGCTTTCGCCGCCTTCACGGACAGTCTCAGCCGCGACCCCGCGCGCCTGCTCGAAGCGCAGTTCAATGCCTGGACCACTTACATGCAGATCTGGCAATCGACCGCTCAGCGCATGTTCGGCATGGAGGTGCAGAGCGTTGTGCCGACACCCAAGGAAGACCGTCGTTTTAAGTCCGACGACTGGGAAAAGAACCCGTTCTTTGACTACATCAAGCAGACCTATCTGGCCACCGCCGGCCTCATGCAAGGCTTGGTCGCCGACACCGACGGCATCGACGCGAAGACCGCCAAGAAACTTGAGTTTTATACCAAGCAGTATATCGACGCGATCGCGCCAACCAATTTCGCCGTGACCAACCCCCAGGTATTGCATGCGACGGTCGAGAGCGGTGGACGCAATCTGCTCGATGGCTTGAAGAACTTCCTCGCTGACATCGATCCGAAGGACGGCAAGCTGAAGACCCGCATGGTCGACACCAGCGCCTTCGAACTCGGCAAGAACGTCGCCATCTCCCCTGGCAAGATAGTGTTTCAGAACGAGCTCATGCAGCTCATCCAATACACGCCCAGTACCGAGCAGGTTTATCGCCGACCCTTGCTGATCATCCCGCCGTGGATCAACAAGTTCTACATTCTCGATCTGCAGCCGCGTAATTCATTCATCAAGTGGGCAGTCGATCAGGGGCTGACCGTGTTCGTGATCTCGTGGGTCAATCCCGACGCAAGTCTGGCCGCAATGGATTTCGACGATTACGTGCGGCAGGGGCCGCTGGCCGCGCTTGACGCTATCGAGGACGCCACCGGCGAACGCTCGATCAACGTTATCGGTTACTGCCTGGGCGGCACCTTGCTCGGCGCGACGCTCGCGCTCATGCAGGCGCGCGGTGACGAGCGTATCCACGCCGCGACTTTTTTCACCGCCATGCTCGACTTCGCCGAGCCCGGCGATCTCGGGGTATTCATCGACGAAGCGCAGCTGCAAGGCATTGAGGCGACCATGCAGGAGCGTGGCTATCTCGATGGCGCCGAGATGGCGACCACCTTCAATATGCTGCGTGCCAACGATCTGATCTGGTCGTTCGTGGTCAACAATTATCTACTCGGCAAACAGCCGATGGCTTTCGATCTTTTGTATTGGAATGCCGATTCGACGCGCATGCCGGCCCGCATGCACAGCACCTATTTGCGCAAAATGTACCTTGAGAACCAGTTCTGTAAACCTGACGGCATGACGGTCGATGGCACCTCGATCGATCTGCGTCAGGTGCGCATACCGACCTGTTTTGTCTCGGCGCTCGAAGATCACATCGCGCCGTGGAAATCGACCTATGCTGGCGCACGTCTGTTCCAGGGGCCAGTCAAGTTCCTGCTCGGTAAGGCCGGCCATGTGGCCGGCATCATCAACCCGCCAGGGCCGCGTCAATATGGCTACTTCACCGGACCGACGCCGCGCGAGATGAGCGCCGACGAATGGCTGAGCAAGGCCGAAGCCCATGAGACGTCATGGTGGAACGAATGGTCGCAATGGATAGGCGAATTGAGTGGTGAGAAGACCGCAGCGCGGGAGCCGGGTGCCGGCAAGCTGGCGGCGATCGAGGACGCGCCGGGCAGTTATGTGGCGCGCCGTCTGAGCCCTTAGGCGCCCGGCATCAGGATGGTAATGAACTCCGAGACCTCGGTGTCGACCTGCAGCATCAATTCTTCGATGGTTTCTTCGGTGGTACCGGTCAGCGCGACTGCGGTTGCATCGTAGTCCGGTACCGGCTCGCTTTCCTGGGACTGCCACACTGCGGCGCGCGCCGTAGTGGCGGCGACCTGCATCACCGCTGCGAACGGCTGGTCGGCAGGGGCGATGTCGGCAATCACACGGGTATGCAGGGCAACGGGCTGCACCAAAGCCGGCGGTAGATTCCATTGCCTGAGCAGTTCCGCGCCGACATCGGCGTAATCGAAACCCAGCAATTCTTGTTGGGTGAGGTGATAGGGATGTTCCTTGGCGCGCGCCGACAACACGCATTCCAGGTATGCCTGTGGCAGCTGGTGGGCGATGATCAGATTGCCGATGTTGTGCATGAGTCCCGCAATGAACAAGCGCTGCGGCGCCGGCAGCGCGCAGCGCATGGCGAGATGGCGCGCGCACACAGCGGTGTACACGCTCATACGCCAGAAATCGAAGATGTCGAACAATTCATTCTTGAGCCGGGTCAGCGAGCCGACGGCGGAAGTCGCCAGCGCGATATCGTGGACCTGCGATAAACCCAGCACCCGTACCGCGTGATCGATCGAATCGACTCGCGAGGCGAGCGCCAGATAGGCGCTATTGGCAAGGCGCAGCACGCGACCGGTCAAGGCAGGGTCGCTGGTGACGACTTCACCGATCGCACGCAGCGAAGCGCCGGGATCGTCGACAATCTCGCGGATGCGGACATAGGCCTGGGGCAGTGGCACGAGATCGAGCATGCCGTCGACCAGGGTTGCCACCGGTGACATCGTCTGCGCGTGGTTGGAGGTAGCCATGGCATCGCTATCGGCAGTGGTTTTCTGGGCTTGAATCCGCCCGTGGTGCCCGGCCGCAACTGCGGCTAAGCCAACGGCGGACACCCGACCCCAATAATGTATACTCCGCCCGCCCCGGAGAGGTGGCAGAGTGGTCGAATGCGGCTGACTCGACCACTTCACGAAGTGAAGTGGGACGCACGCAGTGCGCCCCGCAGGGGTGAGACCGCAGCAAAGCGGGCGAATCAAATCAGTTGTACTGCGGCGCAGAGCGCCGCTGATAACTGAGCCGACAAGTTATGGAGAGGTGGCAGAGTGGTCGAATGCGGCTGACTCGAAATCAGTTGTACGTTTGCGCGTACCGGGGGTTCGAATCCCTCCCTCTCCGCCAATTATCAAGAAATTATCCTCTTAACGCTGCGGATTTAGCCCAAGTTTCGGCTAAATCCCGGGATCCCTTTCTTGCGCAACTATGTAGCACGGCGTAGCAGTAAGTTGTGGGATTTAGTGTCCCCAGCGGTGTCCCTAGGATATGCCCAGGGAGGGCGTGGGCATGGCAATGCGACGACAGCTTTCTCAAGATCGGCAAGTGCGAGCCCTGACCACCAAGATGGCTGTCTACGAATGGCCATCACGGCAGAACAGTTAGTGGCAAACCCGTGCGCGAGAATCGAGCGGAATGCTGAGCAGCCCAAAGATCGGTTCCTGTCGGATGTGGTGTCGCGCCCCAGTCGGCCAAGTTTTGAGGAACATCTTCTTAGGCGTACGCAGCACGCCAAGTACGGGCGACCCTGGCCCTTTCGTGCTGCCAGTGGCATTGCAGATCAGTAGCCCACACGGCTCTCACCGTCTGGCTGTCGCCCTTCGTCGAGGTCACGAAGTAAGCAACGCGCTAGCGTGGCGCCTATGCCGTTCTTAGTGGCCCCGTCAGCCCGTCAAGCGTCCTTTCCAAGTTCAAGACACTGCTGTGCCCATAGGGCCGATGAACTGTTGCCCGCCACGTTATCGGCGATGCGCACAGTGACGAGCGCGCCAATCCCGAGCGTTTCGGCGGCCGCGAGTGCGTGGTCGCGTGCGGCGCAAACGTCGGCGCCCGTCAACTCGTAGCCTGCGCCGCGGGCCATCCAGTGCAACGCGGTCAGAGCCACCTCCAGTGCGAAGGTCGGCCGGCTTTTGACATGGTCGCGTGCGGCACGCACAAGGGTCTTCGGGTCTACGGTGGTGCGCCGCGCGAGCGCGAGGGCCAGGTCGTACTGCTTCAGCGTCTTGGCAGTGGCAAACCATTTGCCCTCCTCGCCAGGCGTCGACGCGATCAGGTCGCCCAGGATGCGAGTCGGCTGGATATCGGGGTAACGTTTGGTGATGGCACGGAAGGTGGCAATGTTAGTGTTGGCAGAGGTCGCCACGATGCCGTATCGCGCATACGCCTCATCAGTCCGCTCGGCGTCCAGCAGTAACTGCTCGGCCATCGCGCACAGTGCCGCGTCCGGCGCGTAGCGGCTGCGCAGGCCCTCGATCAATTTGAGCGCGCCGTCCACGTCGCTGCGCATCGCCAGTACCTTGGCCGCCCATTGCTGGTCGTGCCAATACGGTTTGGGGTCGAGTGCCAGCACCGCCAATAACTCGTCGAACCGACCGGCATGGAACAGCGCGCTGAAACACAGCGTGCCGGACTTGGCATAGGCGTAGGTGCCATTCCTGCGGTCGGCCATGACATGCTGGAGCGGTGGAAGGAGTCGGTCCGCCCAGTGCGAGGCCAATGCTGGATCCGCGCACAAGGCACCCCAGTGCTCACCCAGGGATTCGATGTAGGGTGGATCGTCCTCTTGGGTCGCGTCGAAGAGACGCTCAAGCCACTTCTCGCGCACACGCCGGGGCACCGGCGCTGAAGCGATCAAGGGTGCCAAGGTCTCGACGACACCCGCAGATGCGTTGCCCAGCGCACCACTGGAACTGTCAATGTCGCTGAGTGCCGGCGAAACCTTCTCCAACAGCAGCACCGCACCCGCAGCGGCCAATGCCGGATCGGTACGCGCCATCCGCTCGATCTCGCCAACGGCTTCGTGCAGACGCTCGACCGCCTTGCGGCTGCCACTCCAGCCAAAGCCACGGCGGCGAAAGCGGGCGCTGAAGGCCCAGGTGTGTGCGGTCGTCACCGCGAGTCCAAGTCTAGACGTGCTGCGAAACTACCAGCCCCAACTTCTTTGCGCACCGTGCAAACGTCCGGCGGTCGAACGATGCAAAGCTGGTGGGAACTAGCGCAGGACATCCTCAAGTCCATTTCATCTCATCCCCGTCTGTACGTTTGGAATCGGGTGCGGTGGACGTTTTGGACCCGAGACGCCGGGTGGTTCTAATCGAGCACATCCTAGGCTGCGCTCTCGATAGGCCTCGTCGAGGCCTGGCCGTGTTGGCGCCGGCCTCAATTTCAGCGATGGTACCGACCCCACACTGAGCCAGCAATCGAGGCTCAAACGCCAGCGGCGACAACAAGTACATCGACATGAGTTCTCAGGGAAATGCGAACAACGCGACCCCCGGAGGACAACATGCTCCATGTCATCAAGCAGGCTTGCGCAAGTAGTCTCCTTACTCTAGTGTAAGGATTGCCCAATTGGAGTTTGTTTATGGCCACAGCTACCCTGACGAGCAAGGGGCAGATCACCATTCCTGCCGAAGTGCGTCAAGCCCTCGGTGTGGGTACCGGCGACCGAGTGGAGTTCGTTGAGGTCGCGCCGGGACGCTATGAGTTCATCGCTGCCACGCGGTCAATCACTGCCTTGAAGGGCATGTTCGGCAAACCCCGCAAAGCAATATCCATTGAGGATATGAATGCCGCCATCGCCAGGCGTGGCGCCGCCGCCAAGTGATCGGGCTCGATACCAATGTCGTCGTGCGCTACATCATGCAGGACGACGGCAAGCAGTCCCCGCAGGCGACGCGCCTTATCGAATCGCTATCTGCGGACGCGCCTGGCTTCGTACCGCTGGTGTCCGTGGTGGAACTCGCTTGGGTACTGTCATCGGCGTATGAACTCGATCGAGAGCAACTTTTCGAGGCGTTCGAGGGGCTGCTTCGAACAAAAGAATTGATCGTTGAGCGCGCGGAAATCGTCTGGAAGGCGCTGCGCGTCTTTCAACGCGCAAACGCAGATTTTGCTGACTGCTTGATCGCGTGCTCTGCGGCAGCGGCCGGATGCGCGAGGACAATGACCTTCGACCGCTTCGCCGCGAAGAGCGGTGGTATGACCTTGTTAACCTAATCACTTGAGCGTCTGCCGCAGCGTACCTATCCGTGCGACTCGCCGGTATCGAGCCACCACTGACCCCTTAACGACGGGGTTCATTCAGGAGGTGAATTCAGGACAGCCACGATATTTGCTTTGGGAGAAACAGGACACCCGACAATATCGAGGTTGATCACTCGATTGATCCGAAGGCCATCAAGATCAACAACAGCGTCGCTGAGATTGTCGAACGTATCAGGCGGGCCTATGAACTGCATCAACGACGCTGAGTGCGAACAAGATCACGATCAACCTCACGTCAGCGATCCTTATCGATAGATCCCAAATGATGATAGGCAGCGTATTTTAAGTGACGACATGAACTGCGCGTGATGATATTTTCCAGATTATTGGGGCGATATCCCAATGCCTTGCACCAATCGAAGACCATATTGATCCGCTGGCGTACCCGTTTCGCGGTTTCGGGCTTGTCCTGCCAGAAAGCCAGAAGCGCAGCTTTCACGTCATTGGTATCCACTCCATCGACACGTTTATTACCGAAGATCGGGAAAGCGTATTCGGTGAGGGTATTGATCCATTGCGCTGCGTGCTTCGGGTTCTTCCAACTGCCCGAGTGTTCAGCGTGGACTTTCTTCGCGGCCTCCTCGAAGGTCGGGATTTCAATCACGGCCTTTCGGCGTTCGGCTAACGGATCGCCGTCGCTGCGGGCCAACTTTCGCATTTGCGCGGTGAGTTCGCGTGCCTCTGCCAGAGTGACCAGAGCGGTGCCCCCGAGGCCAATGTCGCAACGTTTGCCTTTGATAACCGTTCTAAGGACCCAGAGTTTTGCGCCGGACGGATCCACTACGTAGGGGCCATTTCCGTCGGCGTAACGCCCTGGCGTTCGGCCGGCGCGCGCCGGGGCTGAACTTGCTACACGATAAAATCTGCCGCTGTCAGCGTCGTCACTCCGGTCAGATTGATGACGAACTCCACGGTACGGAAGTCCCCATCGGTATTGCCGTACAACACGCCATTTTCGAATTTGAGCTGTCCCGCTGCAGTGAAGTCGGTGACCAGCGTGGTGCTGAAAGCGTCGTTCAATTCGGGCGTAGTCGTGTCGGCGTCCAGGCTGGAGAGATCGAGCAGATCGCCAACGGCAAAGTCGGTGACGGTATCGCTAGTTCCTACGCTTGCACCCAGATCTGTCAGCGCGTCGAAATCGAATACATCGTTACCGGCACCGCCGACTAGCCTGTCGGCGCCACTACCGCCGGTCAGCACATCGGCGCCGGCGCCCCCTCTCAGAGTATTGTTGCCATCGTTGCCCGTCAGGTGATCGGCGAAGGCGGAGCCAATGAGGTTTTCGATCGAGATCAAGGTATCGCGGCCCGAGCCGCCGGTGCCTTGCGCTACTGTGGCGAGACTGACGTCGACGCCCTGTGAGCCATTGACACCCGCAGCATAGGACACCGTATCCGAGCCCGCACGGCCGTTCAGGGTGTTATTGCCGAGCCCTGCGAATAGCGTGTTGTCGAGCGCGTTACCGGTCAGGTTGGCGTTGCCGGCCAGCATGATCTGACCATTTTCGACGAACGCCGCAAGGGTGTGCGAAGACACGAAGCTTTGGACCGTATCCGTGCCGCCGCCCGTTGTCTCCCGTACGATGTCGCTGCTGTCGCGCACGACATAGATGTCGTTGCCGCTGCCACCGATCATGAGGTCTTTGCCACTGCCGCCATCGAGCTTGTCGTTGCCCTTGCCGGCCGTCAGGGAATCATCGCCGGCCAGGGCAAACATATGATCGTTGCCGCCCGTGCCTTTCAGCACGTTGGCGCTCGCATCGCCGATGATCGCGGCGCCGGCGAAGGCCACCACGCTCGCGCCGGTCTTGCCTAGGGCACTGACATTGCCGGCCTTGTCTATCTGGTGGATGAGGATGTCGTTGGCCTCATAGGCGCCTTCTGCCAGTTTGAATTTGAAGGCCATGGCGCCGGTCTTAGTGCCGGCCGTCCAGTGCTTACCGTGATCGCTGCTGTACTCCCAGCGCGCGCCGGTCTCGATGCCGCCGACCAACACCACGCGGGTTTTGTCGTGGATAGTGCCGGTGGTGGTCTCGGTCGCAGTCTTGATCACCACATTCTTGAGCGGCACGTCGCTCATGCCACCGCGCTCGGCGGTCTCGATCTTGGAAATCTTGTCGATCACCGACATACCCGTCACGACCTTGCCGAACACCGCGTAACCTGGCGTGCTGGCGTTCTTGAAATTCAGGCCGGTGTTGTTGGCGAGATTGACATAGAACTGGCTGGTGGCCGAATTCGGGTCGGAGGAGCGCGCCATGGCCAGCGTGCCGCGGACGTTCTTCAGGCCGTTGTCCGACTCCAGTGCGATCGGTCCATAGAACGATGACTTCTGCACCAGCCCGCCGCCAAAGCCGCCGGCCTGCACCACGAAGCCGGGAATGACCCGATGGAAAATCAGGTTTTGGTAGAACCCGGTATTCACATAGGCGAGGAAGTTGACGATGGTGTAGGGCGCGGCGTTGGGTTGCAGTTCGAATACGACAGTGCCCAGCGTGGTCGCCATAGTCACGCGCGGGTTGGTCGTCCACTTGCCCTCGGGCCAAAGTTCCGGGGCGACGGGTTTGAGGGTGTCTGTGGCCATGATGCTCGGTCTCGTGTCTGGATGGGGGCCGGGGTCGGCGCGCGGTGTCCGCCGGCCGCAGTGTTATATCAAAGTTGGGCACCGGGGTTCGTGCCTCCCGTGCGGAATGGCTGCGGCGCCATATTTCGGAGCATATACTCTGGCGACCTCCACCGACGAGCCAGGGCATCCAGCAGGACGATGAGTAGCATTTGTCCAAAGTGCGACTACGCGAACCTCGCCGATTCGACCTTCTGCGGCAAGTGCAGCGCCATGTTGTCGCCCAGGGAAACGCTATTCGCCACCGATGAGTATCGTACCCTTACCGTGCTGTTTGCCGATTTGTCGTCGTGGACGCACATCATCGAGCGTTTTCGTGACGAGAACGCGCGCGCGCTGCTGACCGAGATCAAACGTGCCGCGATAGATATCGTCGAACGTCACGACGGCTTGGTGAATCAGTTCGTCGGCGACGAGATAATGGCGCTCTTTGGCTTGTCGGGATCTGTTGAAAGCGCGCCCCTGCGTTGCGCGCGCGCTGCCCACGATCTGCACGAGATGGTGCGCAAGATCAGTCGCATCATGGTTGAAACATCCGCCGACCGACCGGTGCGGCTGCATTCTGGATTCGCGACCGGTAGTGTCCTCTTATATCGGGATGCGAGCGATTCGCGCAGCGGGATTTACCAGGCGACCGGCAACGTTGTAAATCTCGCCCACCGCATGGTGGAACTGGCTGAGCGCGATGCGATTCTCTGCTGCGCCGATTCCCACGCACGCATTGCCGAGTTTTATGACTTCGACTGCATGCCGGACATCGCGCTGAAACGTTTTGACGGGCTTTATACCGTCTGGGTGTTAAAGGGGCCGACCGCAAATCACGAACGTTTCGCCGTAGAAACTCAAAATGGCCTGACACCCTGGACCGGGCGCCAACAGGATCTGCGCACGCTGCAAGCTAATCTAGCCGAGGCGATAGCGGGCGCTGGCGGTTGCGTCGTTGTCGTCGGCCATGCCGGTATCGGCAAGACGCGACTCGCCTACGAATTCCGACGCTCCATCGCGCCCGCGCGCTGCTTGTCGCTGATCGGCAATTGTCAGACCGCCGGCCACGAGGTTGCTTATCTGCCGATACTAGAATCGTTGAAGCGTGCGCTGGCGCTGAACGTCGACCTATCTTCCGACGAACTCCATGAGCTAGCTGTCAAAGCCATTCTCGAACTGGATCGTGGCATGGCAGTGTATCTCCCTCATCTGTTGTATCTGCTCGCTATTCCATCCGCGCGCCATGCGATCGACCAGACGATCCCGGGCGACACCTTGCGGGCGGAATTCGAGCTCGCACTGTTCGCTGTGCTAACCGGTCTGGCGCGACGGCAGCCGCTGGTGTTGTTTTATGAGGATTGGCACCAGGCGGATGACGCATCTCACGCCTTTATGGGCCGCTTTATCGAAACCCTGCGGGAGTACCCCATCCTGCTCGTGATTCTGACGCGACCCAACGTCGACCAAGTCTGGGTAGAGAGCGGCAATCTGACCGTCATGAACCTCGATCCGCTGTCCTGTGACCATACGCAGGAAATACTCAAAGCAGTGATCCGCGCCAGCGATCTGCCAGCCGGTCTGGCCGAACTGGTGTACCAGCGCACCGAGGGCAATGCACTATTTGTCGAAGAACTGGCGCGAGAACTGCTTGAATCCGGTGCGCTCGTCGTCACAGACGGCGTCGCTCGGATCGACAAGTCGGTCGACGAATCGACCTTGCCCTTGTCAGTGCAGGCGGCGATTGAGTCCCGCGTTTTTACGCTTGAGTATTTTTCGCGCGAGACCTTGATGACGGCGTCCGTCATTGGTCGCACCTTCGATCAGGATCTCCTGCAAGCTATTTCGCCGACCCCGCAGGTGGTGCCCGAGGCGCTGACAAATCTCATGGAGCGCGATCTGATCTATCGAGAAGACCCCAGGTCAACACACGAATACCGCTTCAAGCACGTCGTCGTTCAGGAAGTTGTCTACAGAATCCTGACGCTGAAGCGGCGCAAAGATGGTCACAAAAACGTCGCCCGCGCGATCGAACGTCTTCATGAGGAGCGCCTTACCGAATATTTCGAGCAGCTCGCCTTCCACTATCGCGAAGCCGACATCGCCGACAAGGCGATTGAATATCTGGGCCACGCTGCGCAGCGTTCGACAGGTTTGGTCATGATTGGGCAGGCCATGGATCAATACCGCGCCGCCCTCACGATGTTGGATGGCTCTGACTTGGACGACGATAAGAAGCGGATGCGCATTGCATATAGTTTGAAGCTGGGCCGGCTCGCGTCAGCCTTTCCCTCGCCGGAGGTCTACACGATTCTCTTGCAGTCTTATCGGCTGGCGCGGGAAGTTGACGATGAACAATTGCAGGGGCGCCTCGCGTTGGCATTGGGTAATGTGTCGTGGTTGGATAGTCGTTTTATCCAGGCCCGTGAACATCTGTCCGAAAGCATGAAAGTAGCAGCACATAGTAAAGACGAGCTGACAGGCGCCTTTGCGCAGGCCAATTTTGGCCAATCGCTGTTCTACAGCGCGGACTTCGAACGCGGCATCGAATATCTAGAGCGTGCCATCGAAATCGCGGAACGACTGGATAATCGTGGTGCCTTGCACACGGCTTATAATTTTCTCGCCTTGCAGTGTTTTTTCACCGGACAATTCGAGCGCAGTGCGCAATTGCAGTCGATAATATTGGGCTCTGCGATCAAGCATCGCGATCGTCTGCTGGAGCAGATCATTCGACTGTGGTCCAGTATTCGACTGTCGGTGCAGGGCGAATGGCAGGGCGCGATAGCGCTTTGCGATCGCGCCATAGAAATTGGCGATGCTACGGCGGCGAAATACATTGAGGGTTATGCCCGTTGCGGCAAGGCCTATGCGCAATTCATGTTGCGCGGTGGTTGTGCCGAAGCATTGCGGGATTACGAATCTGCACTGGATTTGTTGAACGGCATTGGCCATAAGCTGGCGCTGTCGCTCTATGAGGCAGCCTTCGCCGAGATGTGCGCATTGCGCGGGGACGACGTGCGGGCCGCCGAGCACGCGCAGATAGCCTTGGCCTGTGAGATCCGCGATGAGCATTTAGGCGAAGTGATGGCGGCGCGCGCGCTGGCGATCGCCGAAGCCAGCACCGATACACCGGACTGGGATCATGTGGAGACCCACGTGGCTCGCTCGTTAAACCTGGCTCGCCAACGGGGTCAGCGGCCGGACGAGGCCATTACCCGCTATCGCTATGGCGAGATTCTGCACAAGATGGGCAACCGGCGTGCCGCCCTGCGGCAGTTGGAGCAGGCCGAAAATCTGTTCACGGCAATGAAGATGGACTGGTGGGTGAATAGTGCACAAACCGCCCGTCGGGGCATGGTGTAGGGATTTCGCTGTAGCGGTTTCGTGGCATACTCGCGCCGGGGTTATGGCTGGCAATAGCAGCGCGTGATGTGCCGTTGTGCGCGTCCAGCGGACGCCCGGAACCGTCGCGCTCTTGATAAAGAATTTCAGGGAAGAGCATCGTGATCTGCGAGCTTTGCGGGGACCCTGTCCCAAGCCTGACCGATGGTGCGTGCCCAGCCTGTCTGGCAACGCTCGCCGCCATGCAGTCCACTATTGCGCAGCCGCCGGCAGCAGCGGTCTCACCTGCCTATGGCTCAGCGCCCGGCGTAAGCGCTGGTCCGCAGGCTTCGTCCTCTACACTGGTCGGTAAATTCGCTGTCGTGACGGGCGCCAACCGTGGCATCGGTCGTGCCATTGCTGAGCGCATGCTGGACAACGGCGCCGATGTCCACATCATCGATATCGATAGTTCCAATCGCGGTGAGATACAAAGTTTCGCCGAGGCGCGGCAGCGGCGCTGTTCGTTTTCGGTCGCGGATGTCACCGACGATGCAGCCATGGCGCAGGTTATCGCCGGGCTGGCGGGCGAGCGCGGGTCCATCGATATCCTGGTTAATGACGCCGGGGTGTATCACTCCGGCGTTTTTGCTAAGTACTCACGCCGCGACTGGGATCACCAGTTTGCCGTCAATGTCACGGCGCCCTTCGCACTCAGCCAGAAGGTCTTGCCCCTCATGCCGACCAAGGCCGGCGCTGTGATCATCAATATCGCTTCCGTCGCCGGTAAGTCCGGCGCACCGTTTTCCGCCGGCTATGTGGCCTCCAAACATGCCATCGTCGGCCTGACGCGCTCAATGGCCGACGACCTCGCGCCCCTCGGTATCAACGTTAACGCCATCGCGCCGGGCTTCGTCGATACCGATCTGCTCAAGCAGATCATGCGGGAAATCGCACCCCTGGCGGGGGATACCGGCCCCGACCAGACGCTGAGCGAATATCTGGCGATCATCCCTCAGCATCGGCTGGTGCAGCCACGGGACGTGGCCGAGCTCGCCGTCTATCTCGCTTCGCCGGCGGCGGCCAGTATCACCGGACAGATAATCAACGTCTCCGGCGGCTGGTTGACCTATTGAGGCCGGCGACACAGATGCACGTCAACATTTCCAATGGCCAGACGCTTTGTTTTCCGATCAAGCTCCATGATTGCGTGCAGGCGGTCTTCAGTTTCGACGTAGCCACGGCCGATGTGGTGCGTATGCTGCCGCGCGACGTCAAGCCGCTGAGCATGGGTTATGGCCTGAGCGAGATGTATATCTATTGGTTGCAGTCACCGAGCTCGGATCTGGGCGTGTTGAAGGAAGTGCAGATAGGCGTCGTGGTCGAAGACCCGTACTACCGCAGCCCGGCGACCTTCCTGATCGCCAACCCGGTTTCCTCGGCCTTTGCCAAGCTCGCCAGCACCGAGTTGTGGGACTTGCCAAAAACCATGGCCACTCTCGAGTTCGACTCTGCCGGCGACCGCGCGGCATGTACGTTGTCGATGGACGGCCGTATCGCGCTGCGGCTTGAGGGGCCAGTGTTGAGTGGCGCGGGCTTTGACGTGAGCGCGATGCTGTGTTTCGCATCACCGGGACCAACGAAGGTCTTTCGCTACCTGCATCGCACGCCTTGCAGTGGCACCTTGGAACGCCCTGGGAATGCCAGCCTGAGTCTGGGTGACCACCCGCTCGGCGACACCCTGGCCAAACTGATACGCGGCGGGCCGGTAAAGCGTTACAGCTATCGTGAAAAAAACCAGATCATCATTGGCCCGACCTTGGACAAGATCCTTTAAGCAGCGCAATTGATGTTTCGCGCAGAGATGAATTATGTTTGTTCGCAGGGGAAAAATGGCTCAGCACGCACAGCGGGATGCGAAGAGTGAATACCACGCTCACGAATGGCGAAACGCTACGCTTTCCGATAGTCACGCGGGACGTGACGCAATTCATTGCGGCCTACCCGGTGCGGGCTTCGGACGTGAACCGTCTATTGCCCAATGATCTGCGCGCCTTCGACAGCGGTTACGGATTGACGCACATGGCACTCTACTGGCTGCAAGCAGGGGATTCGGACTTCGGGGGTTTCTCCGAAGTATCGGTGAATTTCACCGTGCGCGAACCCTATTACCGCAGCCAGGCTTTTCACTATCATGCGAACCCCGTGAGCACCGAACGCGCGCGTTGTACCGGTTACGAGGTGTGGGGCAACCCGACCACGCTCGCTCAGGTTGAGATCACCACTAGCGGCACGACGGTCGGCTGCACGCTGACCCAGGATGGTCAATTCGTGTTATCCCTGCGTGCCACGCCGGCCACCGGCACGCCGTGGTTGACCAATGGCTTGTTGAGCGCCGCTTCAGATTTTGCCCAGCGCAAACAGTCCAGCATCTATCGCTACGCCCAGGCCGCACGCCTGTGCAGCCGCGAAGACAAGCCAGCGCACGTCAAGCTGGAACTCGGTCAACACCCCCTGAGTCAACAACTCCGCAGCCTGTTGCTCGACGACCAACCGCTCTATTCGATTTACATGACCGGCAGCACCATCCTGTCGGGACCTCGGTTCTCCGAACTCTTCAAACTTCTGCATTGAGGAAAACACGCAATGGATCTACGACACAATCAACTGCCGTGGAGTGAGCAAATCTGGGCAAAGATTAATGCTGATCTGGCGCAGGCCTTGGCGCAATCGCGACGGGTGCGGGCACCGTTTGAAGTGTTTCATGTGCCGAGTTCTACGCAGACGGTACCTGCGGATACACTGGATCCAACGACTGGATTAAGATTCGCGGAAACGGATACCCTGCCAATCATAGAGCTATGGGCGCCATTCGAGCTTTTGCCATCTCAAGTCCAGAACGAAGGGGAGAATTTCTTCTCGTTGGACAGAATCATCGCGGCGGCTTACGAGCTGGGCTTTGCCGAAGACTCCCTGTTGATGTACGGAGGGCAGGCTGCTCGGCCAGTACAAGCTGTTCTGCCACCCGCGATCGGGGTATCTAGTGTCCGGTCGTCTTG
>JANMJF010000259.1:0-5153 GCA_031371245.1 Pseudomonadota bacterium
GTAGCGACTGGTAGATGAGGTAGGCGAACGCGCCCAGAAAGAACAGACGGAACAACCACTGGCGGTCGCTGGCGCTGGGTCGCGCGGCGCTCGATGGGGCGGTGGGTGTTTCTGGCGTGGTCACCTAAGCGAGGCTTTCACTCTGAGGTAGTGGTGTCAAGCGGACGCCCTCGATGCACGCCTCGCCACAGCACACAATCACGCCCGCGCGCCGTCAGTGCCGCCTGTATTCGACTATTTCGCGACGCAGTTGCGCAATCAACGCCAGACCACAGCCGTAGGGGCTGGACGTACGGGTGCTGGCGAGTTCACCGGCCTGGTGCCAGGCATCGATATCGAAGCCGCTACCGCTGTCGGTGACGACTGATCCCGCGAAACAACTTCTCAAGGGCCTCCACCATCGGCGGCGGTACCCGACAAAAGCGCAACCGCTCGCCCGTCGTCAAATACACGCCGTCCAGGAATAATCTTTGGAAGTGGTTGTTCAATAAATTCAGAGCACTCCCGAAATGCTGTGCACATCGGCAGGCTGCCCGCAGGGGCGGGTACAAGGGATGTGCCTCTGTGCGCGAGGTCCAGCGGATACTGAGGGTGAATCTGCTACGGCGGCGGATCCAACGGCCGAGTATCGTGGAATTTACTGAAATCGACGTGCACGTGGCCCGGTCCAGTCTCTAACACCGTATCGACATAGGCGTGGTGCCAGCGGATCTCTTCGTGGTGATATAAATGCCGAGCGCGTACTTCCTGTGCGAAGCCCTCGTCATGGCCACTGACGATATAAGCGAGACTCACATTGCGCCGCTCCATCTCGGCGGCGCTCATGCCATGCAGTGGACTCTGCGCGTCGATGACGTGAAAAATGAGCCACGACAAGACCAGGAGCGGATGGTCGTCGCGCACGAGCGTGGCACGATAGAGGCGTCGTCCTAGATTTTTACCGTCGACAATTTCGTTGACCAGCACCCAGCACTTCACCTGCACGTCGCTCAACTCGTTGTGGCGCATATTGGCAACCCGCGTAGCGAGCGTGAGCTTGCCCTCGCGCAGCGTAATGATCGGATGGTGCGCGAATAGCAGTTCAGCCTTGGGCCGCGTGAAGCGCGCGAAGGTCAAACCGGTCATGAAGGCGTAGCTCGCGATGCCAAATAGAATTTCACTCGATGCCACGAGATGGCCGTAGGCACTGCTCGGCTGAAAGCCGCCAAAGCTGACAGTGCCGAAGACCTCAACGCTGAAGAAGATCAGATCGAACCAGGTGGGTTGCCGCGGCCCGATCACCGCCAGCGGGTCGAGGGCGAACAGGCTCGCGAAGAAAATATTGATCAGGATGAAAAACACGCCGTAGCTCACCAGCAGGCGCGGCCACGACATCGACATACAGAGATAGAAGATATCGCCGAAGCGACGGCGTTCCATGCCGATGCCGGTCACACTGTTGTGACCGACCTGCAGGCGCAACGCACGCATGCGAAGAGGACTTGAGGGCATCGAAGTATCCGTAGTAAACCGATACAGGCCAGCCTGCCCCGTCGCCCGACCAGGCGCAAGCCTGACCTAGGAGCCTGTCGGACCGACTCAGGCTATGATCCGGTGATGGACCGTTCGACTTTCACCGTCACCGTGGCCCGCATCGTCACGCTATTGTGCTGCGCCTTAAACACCCCCGCACACAGCGCGGATGACACTGCTGCGACTGAACCCGTGACACCCGCACCACTGAGCGCCGAACGCTTCGACTGTGAGAACGCCTTTGATCTGATCGCGGTGATGGTGATCGCACGCTGCAACGTCTATCAGGCGCCGCCAGCCGCCAGTGCCGCCATCGCCGCTGCCAGCGCGCGCCTGCGCGGCCAGCAACTGGCCAGCGCTGAAGAGCTCGATCGATCCACCATCGCGTTCTGCCCGCTGGCGGCGGGTACCGGCATGGTGCCGGCGCCCCGTCAGCTCTATCTCGACGATGGCTTGATCACGCTCAGTAGCGATGGTCTGGCGGAAATACTCGCCCACGAACTCGAACATGTGCAGCAATTCGAACGCCTGGGCACACGGCAATTCAAATGCGAATACGTGCGCGACATGCTCGCCTGCGGCGGTTGTCAGGATCGTAATCATGGCCTGGAAGCCGCCGCCTATGACCGCCAGGATCGTGTGCGGGAGCGTTTGTCGGCCGCAGCAGCTGAGCGCTGAACGCGCGGCTAGTCTTCGGATAACGTCGCGTGCGAGTCTGAATCGTCGTGCAAGGACGCGCGCAAACGGCCCATTAAGGCCAGGATCTGCGCCGCGCCCAATTGTTGCGCATGACCGTTGTCGATGACGTCGGCCTGCGCGCGACGGTGTTGATCGCGGATCGCGATCAAGTCCTGCAAAGAGCGTCGGCCGGCGTTGAACTGCTGATCATAAGCGCTTACTACTTTGTCGCTGGCGGCCGCGCGGCGCACCAGATTGGCGGCGATGTCGTGCGCCTCGCTCCACACATTCCATAGCTGGGTACAGGAGGTCTGCGCCTCAAGACGAGCCTCATCCAGATCGGCCAGCGCTGCCGACATGCGCGCCGCCGCCTCGCGCTTCTGGCTGTAGGTGCCACCGCCCAGTGGCAGTTCGTAATTGAGGGAGAGCTGCGCACTGTCGCGCGATTCGACCACCGGATCGGGTTTGATATTGGACAGCAGCCGTTTGCGCAATTCGAGATCCAGTCGCGGCAGGAGCGCGCCACCGGCCACCCCCACCTCTTCGGTGCGTGCTGCGGCACGCGCCTGGCTGGCGAGAATACGCGGATTGGTCGCCAATACCTGCGCCAGCATATCGTCCTGACTGACCGAGACCATCGCGTCTTCGAGGTTCGGCTCGTTCAATTGCGCGGGTAACGCACCGGTCAGCAGCCGATAGCCCTGCGCAGCGCCCGCCAGTTCGCCGCGCAATTGCGCGACCTCCCATTGGCCTTCGATGTGACCCACGTCCACCTGATCGATGTCCGACGGCGCGGTCTTGCCCGCTGCCACCAGCTTGCCTACGTCTGCGACCAGGCGCGCGGTCTGCTCGACATAAGCCTCGGCGACGGCCAGGCGCCGACGCAAACGCAGCACGTCCAGATAGGACGCCGCGACTTGCAGCGCGACGCGCTCGTGGGCATCGGCGAGGTCTTCGCTAGCCGCCTCGCTGTCGCGCTTGGCCATGCGCACGCTGTGGTAGTCGCTCAGTCCACGAAACAAATTCCAACGCAGGAAGGCATCGGCATTGCGGCTGCTGCGATTGAGACGTGTGCCAAGCTGGCTGTCGTGGGCTTCGTTGGTGGCCGCCTGCATGCCGATGGTCGGGTAGAAATTGGATTTGGCCTGACGCACGCGCTCGGCGGCGGCATCGAGTAATGCCGCGCTGGAACGCACATTGGGATGACGCTCAACGACCTGTTGCACAACATCTCCGAGCAACTCGGCCTGTACCGTCCACGCCGAGGCCAGCAGCATCACACACAAGGTCACACCGCCCAGCCAGCGAGCGTGGCCGACAACGCCGAACGGGCTGCGTTCAGCGCTCACGCAAAGCCTTGTCGAAGGTCTTGATGACCGGCTTCAACAGGTATTCCATCAGCGTGCGCTTGCCGGTGTGGATGCTGGCATCGGCCGCCATGCCAGGCGTGATGACCAGGCGTTCTTCGGGCTTGCCGAGATAATTGCGATCGGTTTCGAGCACCACTTCGAAATAGAGCTGTTGCTCGCTTTGAGCCTTGGGATCAGGAATGGCATCGGCGCCGACCCGCAGCACCTTGCCATCGAGGCGGCCGAAGATCGATGAATCGTAGGCGGTAATACCGATGATGGCGGCTTGGCCGGGACGAATGAAAGCGATGTCAGCCGGTTTGGCGCGCGCGGTGATCAGCAACGTGTCCTGCACCGGCACCAGTTCCATGATGGTTTCACCGGCTTTGGCCACGCCGCCAACGGTGTTGATCAACAAGCGGTTGACCACGCCGTCCATCGGCGAGCGCAGCTCGCGACGGGCGACGCGATCGTTGCTGCCGGTCAACTTGGCCGTGAGCATGGCGGCCTCGGCTTCGAGCTTGCTGCGTTCACGGCTCGATTCGGCGCGCGCATGGGAAAGGACCTCCGCCGCGCGTGATCGTCCTTCTTCAATGGCGGATTCGAGACGCGGGATAGAAGTCCGTGCGGCGTCCAAGTCGCCTTCGACCCGCGTCACTTCCTGCTGCGCACGCAGATAGTCCGCGCGCGCACCGGCGCCCTGGCTGGTGAGTTTCGCTTCCATCGCCAGGCTTTCGCGACTGCTGGCAAGCAACGTGGCCAGGGATGCGATGCGCGCGCGGATCTCGACCAGCTCCTGTTGGCGCTGGGCAAGCTGACGATAGGCGGTTTCCAGCGCGTCGTTGCGTTCCTTCTCGCGCGTCGTCCACAGGTTGCGTTCCTTGGCGACAGTGTCGGGCACTTTGCTCGTGAGCTCTTCGGCAAACTCCGGCGCATGGCCAGCGAGCTCGGCATCGAGGCGCGTGATGGCGGCCTGGGCAGCCCATAGATTGTGTTGATCTTGGCCCTGATCGGCTGCGTACTGCAGGTTTTCAACATAGGCCAGCAAGGCGTCTTTGCGTACGGTCTGGCCCTCGTGCACGTTAAGTTCGCGCACGATGCCGCCTTCCAGGCTCTGGATCAGCTGGACCTTGCTCGATGGCGTGACCTGGCCCACGGCGTGCACCGAGATATCGAGTTTGGCAATGCTCATCCAGGCTAGACCGAGCACCAGAAAACCCGCCAGCAAGCCGACCAGGGCGCGCGCGGCGAGTTGCGGACCGCGATCGAGATCGGCATTGATCACGCGCGCGTTCACCCGTTGACCGCGCGCTCGGTGGCCACTGGCTGGGCGCCGGATTGCAAGCGTTTCAAAACGTCGTCGCGCGGACCATCGAGCAGCACGCGGCCTTGGTCGACCACCACCAAGCGGTCCATCAAGGGCAGCATCGCGGTGCGATGGGAAACCAGCAGCAGAGTCACGTTGTGCAAGCGGCGCAGATTGGCAATCAACTGCTGCTCGGTGGCGGGGTCCATCATGCTGCTTGGCTCATCCATGAGAATGAGTTTGGGACGCTGTATCAGCGCGCGCGCAATGGCCACCGCCTGCCGTTGTCCGCCCGACAGGCGCTCGCC
>JANMJF010000223.1:0-1928 GCA_031371245.1 Pseudomonadota bacterium
CACCTCAACATCACCACTCACTTGCAACGCGTCAACGGTCGCAGAATCCAGCGTGATCGTGTGCTTGTCGTTCTCGAAGGCGAGCTGTCCGCGAATGCGCTGCACCACCGTCCCGGATCGGTCGGCGGCCAGGTTTTCCGCGCGCACTACGAGCTTGCCGACTTCGAGGGCATCGACGCGCAGCACGAACGGCAACTGCAAATGTTCTGGCGCGACGATGGGTTCGTCAGACGGTCGTGTGGTCACCGTCACCGTGTCCGCCACCAGTGTCGTGAAGTGAAATAGTGCTGGCCGTACCTCGTAATCGCGAAGCTCGTAGCGCAGGCCATCGATCACGATGTCCGCATTCTTGGTATGAATGCGCATCTGTTTCGCGCTGAAGTTATTGCGCAGGTCGCCAGACGGCTCGAGGATCTGCACCGCGTCCGAGCTGAACTTCGGCAGCCACGACAACAACTGTTGCTGTCCGCCCACGCTGCGCAACAGCCAGATGCCGCCCACCACCGTGATGACCAGCAACATGAACAGCGAGATCGCTGAAATGATGCTCGTCCAAAATAACCAGCGTCGCTTTCGCGCGACCCTCACCGCAGTTGGCTGCGTTGCGACGTCCGCTAACGGCTCACTCAAAACGTCACCCCGACCGACACATCAAGGCGCAACTTTTTCACCTGCTGACCATACGAAATATCCGCCTTAAGCGGCCCGACCGGGCTGCGCCAGCGGACGCCGACGCCATAGCCCAACTTCGCGCTCCAGTCGCTCAATTGCCGTGACGCATCGCCCGCGTCAACGAAGACGGCGCCGTACCAGGTTGGAATGACTTCGCGCGCGATTTCGGCACTACCGGTCATCAAAAAGCGCCCGCCTGCCGCGTAGCCGGGCCCGGCAACCCCCAAACTCTGGCGGCCATATCCGCGCACCGAGTCAATGCCGCCGGCGCGGAACAACAGCGTCTGAGGAATGCCTTCAGGCTTGTTGGCAAGCACCTGCCCAATCTCAAAACGCAACTGACTCAGCCACAGTCCGCCGAGCGGTTGATACAGATTAAAGCGGCCCGTAGCGCGCAGGAACGGCTGGCCGCTGTTGGCTTCACCAAAGCGCACGCCACCGCCGCCCTGCGCCGTCACCGCGAAGCCGCGCGTCGGGAAGAGGGGACTGTCGACACTCAGATAGCGCCATTCGTAGTTGTATAAAAACGCGTTGCCGCTGAGTGGCTCGATGGTGTTCGTCTTGTCACGAATGGCAGCAAAATAATAGCGCCGCGTGATGCGATCAGCATCGTAGCGACGACCCGCGCGCAACTGCTCCTGATTGATCACCATGCCGCCGGCCTCCAGCCGCGAGAGGTTGGCCGCAAACAGGTTGCGATAAAAATTCGGCTGCGGATACGACAAAAATTCGGTTGCAAAACTGCGGTCATCGCGCCCCAGTTTGGCGGTTGTTTTCACCTGCCAGTCAAAGTCAAACACGCGCAACAGACTGTGTTCAATCGTTGCGCGCGGACCCGACAAGGTGCTGTATCCCAGCCCGAGAACCAACGTCTGCATCGCCCGCTCGCGCAATCGAATCTGCACCGGCACCGCTTCCGCCAGCGCGGGGTCAGGCTCGATTTGTACCGTCGCGGAATCAAACAAGCCACTGCCCAGCAGCCGATCCTGAAAATCGAGCATCTGCTTTTGCACGTACGGCTGACCGGCGCGCAGACCGGACAAATTGCCAACCACCGAGCGCGGCAATCTCGCGAGGCCGCTGACCTGCGTTTCGCCGTACAAAAATAGCGGGCCACTGTCGTAATCAACCTTGAGCGTCGCGAGTTTGGCATCGGCATCAATCGTCGCCTGACTAGTCACGATGCGCGCTGCCGGATAGCGGTCTACCCACAGCGACGTCAGCAGTGTGTTCTTCGCGTCGCCCCAGCTTACCTG
>JANMJF010000278.1:0-1940 GCA_031371245.1 Pseudomonadota bacterium
AGGCATTGTTCTTGCCTCCGATTGAAGCTGGCACTTATCCTACCCCTACCTCCCGAGGACTTCCCATGCCTGATCTCTTCAGTCCCTATACGCTCAAGGGTGTGACCTTGCGCAACCGTATCGCCATGTCGCCCATGACCATGTACCGCTCGGTCGACGGCCTCATGAACGACTTCCATATCATGCTCATGGGCTCGCGCGCGGCGGGAGGCTTTGGCCTGGTGTTTCCCGAACAGCTCGCCATCACACCCGATGGACGCACCAGTGTCGGCTGCGGCGGCATTTATGACGACGCCCAGATCGATGGCCTGAAGCGCGTCACCGATATCATCAAGGACATGGGCGCGGTGCCGGCTATCCAGCTCGGTCATACCGGCCGCAAGGGCAGCGAAGTAAAGCCCTGGGAAGGCGGCGCGCAGTTGCCGCCCGATCATCCCCATGGCTGGCCGGTGGTCGGCCCATCGGCTATTCCCTATGGCGGCAAATACCAATATCCGGTGCATGCCCTGAGCCGTGACGAAATCAAGGCCATTCATCGCGCCTATGCCGATGCCGCGCGCCGTGCCGTCGATGCCGGCTTTCAATGGCTGGAGCTGCATTTCGCCCATGGTTACCTGGGCTCAAGTTTCTTTTCGCCGCTCGCCAATCAGCGCGACGACGAATACGGTGGCAGCGTCGAAAACCGCGTGCGTTTTCACCTTGAAGCGATCGACGCGGTACGCGCGGTATGGCCGGAGCGCTATCCCTTGACCATGCGTCTGGGCTCCGACGACTTACACGAACGCGGCGTGCAGTTCGACGAATCGATCGTCGCCGTCGCCATGATGAAGCAGCATGGACTGGACCTGGCCGACCTCAGCGTCGGTTTCAATACCGACGACATGCGCGAAAAGCCCTTTGCCGAAATCGGCTTCATGCTCGAACGCGCCAAACGCCTGCGCGAGGAAGTAGGCATACCGGTCGCGACCAGCTGGAATCTCGGTATACCGGCACTCGCCGATCGCATCATCCGCGAACAAGCCATCGATGTCGTACTGCTCGGTCGACCGGCGCTATCCAATCCCCACTGGCCGGTGTGGGCGGCGCGCGAGTTGCAACAACCCGATCCCTTCGCCCTCGTGCCCGAGGACTGGGGCTGGTGGCTGAGGAATTTCCGCGCCCATGATTCCTGCATCGGCTGGCCGCTGGCAGAACAGGCCGAGACAGAAATCGAAGCCGAGTTGCTGAAAAGCGCCTGAGTGCCACCACGCGCCGCGAGTCTGCCATGCGCGAAGTCACCGACGCGCAGCGCTATGCGCGCGGCATCCAACGACTGAAACGTTCGACCAAGCTCGCCTGTCGATACTCTGTGGGTCCGACTGAAATCGAACCCACCATAAAAACGCCTCAATCGATCATCGCCACCGCCCGCGTCCAGCCACCCGATGCGCCGGCGATCTTGCACGGGAAGCACGCCACCGTGAAACCAAACGCCGGCAAGGTTTCCAGATGTCGCAGTTTTTCCATGTGGCAATAGGGGGTGGTGATACCGGCGTAATGCCCTTCCCAGATGATGCTAGGGTCCTTGGTCGCGAGCCAGCGTTCGAGTGTTTTTGAGAACGGGGCATCCCAGCTCCAACCGTCGATGCCGGTGACGCGCACGCCGCGCTCGGTCAGCCATTTGGTCGCCTCGCCCCCGACGCCACAGCCGGAATGGATGTACTGATCGGTGCCATACATGTCGCCGGCGCGGGTGTTGACCAGCACGATGTCCATGGGCTGCAGCGCGTAGCCGATGCGTTGCAGTTCGGCCTCGACATCGGCCGCGCGCGCCACATAACCGTCGGGCAGATGACGGAAATCGAGCTTCACGCCGGGACGGAAATACCAGTCCAGCGGCATCTGGTCGATGGTCGGCATGGGCTTGCCCTGCGCATCGCGTGAGTTGTAATGATAGGGCG
>JANMJF010000313.1:0-11968 GCA_031371245.1 Pseudomonadota bacterium
CCCATCCCAATTCCCGTTTTACGGTGTCGGCCAAACAATGCGCGAGCTTTTCGCCGCAGGGTGAGGCGCCGCAAGGGGTACCAATATCGGCGATCATTTTTGGCGGCCGTCGCTCGACGGTCGCACCGCTGGTGTTCGAAGCGATGGATTGGGATCACGGTGTGTTCGCCGGCGCTGCGATGGCATCGGAAACCACCGCTGCGGCAACCGGTGCGGTTGGGCAGGTGCGTCGCGACCCGATGGCAATGAAGCCTTTCTGCGGTTACAACTTCGGTGACTATTGGGCCCACTGGTTGAGCTTCGGTCCCAAGTCAAACAAGCTGCCACGCATTTTCCATGTCAACTGGTTCCGCAAGGACACCGATGGCAAGTTCATGTGGCCGGGTTTCGGCGACAATATGCGCGTGCTGGAGTGGGTCCTTGAGCGTTGTGCCGGCCGTGGCGAAGCACTCAAGACGCCGATAGGCTATGTGCCTGAGGCGGGCAGCCTGCGTCTCGATGGTCTCGATCTCGATCGCCGCACCATGCACGCGCTGTTGTCCATTGATGCACAGGTCTGGCGCAAGGAAATCGAGGAAATCGAGGCCTATTTCGCCACGTTTGGCAGCCGCATGCCGCAGGGCTTGCGCGATCAGGCGCATCGTATCAAGTGTGCCCTCGACGCGCAGCTCGCAGCTTAAGTGAAGGATTGAAAAGCGGGGGGTGGGCGAATACCCACCGCCAGGAATTATTCGGGCTCGTCGGACTTCTTGCGCGGTGTCAGCATCGCGTTTTTGAAGAAGCTGTCCTGCATCTGCTTCCACCTATCGAGATTTTGCTTGGCCATTTCGCCGAAGGCCGATGACATCGGCAAGTTCTGCATCGCTTCCCGCATTTGAGTTTGAAAGCGCTGCTGCTGATCGCGGAACATATTCAAGCTCTGGCCGATGAAGTCACCGGCCATGCCCTGCACTGAATTGCCGTAGAAGCCGATCAACTGCTCCAGCACGTCGGTGGTGAACAGTGGTTCACCTTCATCTTCCTGCTCAATGATGATCTGCAGCAGGATGTTGCGCGAAATGTCTTCGCCGCTTTTCTTATCGATGACGCAGAAACTGATACCTGCCAGCACCAGCTTGCGCACATCACTCAAAGTAACGTACTTGCTCTCAGTGGTATCGTAGAGGCGGCGATTGGGGTATTTCTTGATAACCCGTTTGGCTTCGTCGTTCATGATGTCTTCCCCGTTCCAGACTTAGCGTGCGACGAGCAGTTTTGCACGCTCGCGATCGCACGGAACATGCCCGGCGCAGGAAGCGCGCGGGTCATGCCAATTGCCGTTCGACAGCCAGCGCTACGCCCTGACCGCCACCAATACACAAAGTCGCGAGCCCGCGACTGACGTTACGCCGCCCCATTTCGTGGATCAGAGTGACCAGGATGCGCGCGCCCGAGGCGCCTATCGGGTGACCGAGTGCGATCGCGCCACCGTTGACGTTGACCTTGGCCGCATCCCAGCCGAGCCCGCGGTTGACGGCGATTGCCTGGGCGGCAAAGGCTTCGTTGGCTTCGATCAGATCGAGATCTGCGACGCTCCAGCCGGCCCGCGCCAGACACTTCTGTGAGGCCGGAATCGGCCCGGTGCCCATGATGGCCGGGTCGACACCCGCGCTGCTGCCGGCCTTGATAGTGGCCAGCACTTTCAGCCCCAGGGCGGCGGCCTTGCTCGCAGACATCACCACCACGGCGGCCGCACCGTCGTTGATACCCGAAGCATTGCCCGCAGTTACGGAGCCGCCCGTCTTGAAGGCGGCGCGCAGCTTCGCGAGGCTGTCGGCGGTGGTTGAGGCGCGTGGAAACTCATCGCGCGCGAAAATCAGCGGGTCGCCCTTGCGCTGGGGGATCGGTACCGGCACGATTTCGTCAGCAAAGCGTTCGGCCGCCTGGGCAGCAGCGGTCTTGGCCTGGGTGGTGGCGGCGAACAGGTCCTGGTCATCCCGCGAAATGCTGAACTTGTCGGCGACATTCTCCGCCGTGATGCCCATGTGATAGTCGTTGAAGGCGTCCCACAGACCATCGACGATCATCGAATCCTGCAGCGACCAGTCTCCCATCTTCTGTCCAGTGCGCGAGTGTGGCAGCAGATGAGGCGCGAGGCTCATATTTTCCTGTCCGCCGGCGATGACGATTTCGGCATCACCGCAGCGTATGGCCTGGGCCGCGAGTTGTACGGCTTTGAGACCACTGCCGCAGACTTTATTGATAGTCAACGCAGGCACGCTGTGGGGCAGACCGGCGGCGATGGCGGCCTGACGGGCTGGGTTCTGGCCGGCGCCTGCGGCGAGTACCTGGCCAAGGATCACTTCGTCGACGCTGGTGGGATCCAGATTGAGCTGTTGCAGCAGGGCGCGGATGACCTGGGCGCCGAGTTCATGGGCGGGAATCTCGGCGAGCGCTCCTCCAAAGGAGCCAATGGCAGTGCGTAATGCACCTACGATGACAGCCTCGGGCATCGGGATTTCCTTCCAAGCGGAGCGGCGGATTGGCTAAGTAATCTACGCTGCACCGCACCAACCTGCAAGACTGAGTGCGTCCACCGAGTGCAGTGATCCCTAAGTGCGAGTGCTGCTAGAGCTCGAGCAGCATGCGGGTCGGATCTTCAAGCAGGCGTCGAATTGAATCGAGGCACTGCACGGCTTCACGTCCATCGATGATGCGGTGATCGTAGGACAGTGCCAGATACATCATCGGCCGAATCACGACCTGGCCATTCTCGGCCACGGGTCGGTCTTGGATCTTGTGCATGCCGAGAATCGCGCTTTGCGGGGGATTGACGATAGGCGTCGAGACCAGCGAGCCGTAGACGCCGCCATTGCTGATAGTAAAGGTGCCGCCGGTCAGTTCGTCGATGGTGAGCTTGCCGTCGCGCGCGCGTTCGCCAAAATCGCGAATGCGTCGTTCCACCTCGGCAAAGCTCATGCGTTCGACATCGCGCAGGATCGGCACCACCAGGCCACGTTCGGAGCCCACTGCGACGCCGATATCAAAGAAGCCGTGATAGATGATGTCGTCGCCATCGACCGCCGCGTTGACTACCGGGAATTTCTTCAAGGCCTCGACCGTAGCTTTGACGAAGAACGACATGAAGCCGAGCTTCACACCGTAACGATCCTCGAAATCGCCCTTGAAACGATTGCGCAGATCCATCACCGGCTGCATGTTGACTTCATTGAAGGTGGTGAGCAGTGCGTTGTCGCGCTGCGCCGTGAGCAGGCGCTCAGCGGTGCGCTTGCGCAAGCGCGTCATGGGCACGCGTTCTTCAACCCGACCCGTCACTGCGAGTACCTGGGGATGCACTTCTCTGACCGGCGCGGGTGAGGCACTGGCCGGGGCCGCTGCGGCGGGCCTAGCTGTACTTGCCAGAATATCGCTCTTGGTCACGCGTCCGTCCTTGCCGGTGCCCTGCACGGTAGCGGGATCGATGCCCGCTTCGGTGGCGAGCTTGCGCGCGGCCGGGCCGGGCTGCGGCGCGTTTGCCGGTGCGGCTGCGACCGCGACAATCGCTGCCACGGCAGGGCCGGCGCTGGCCGCCGCGCCGTCGGTGTCAATGACCGCGAGGATGTCATCGGTCAGCACCACCTCACCGGTCTGACGGCGGATCTCCTTCAGCACGCCGCCGGCCGGTGCTGCCACTTCCAAGGTCACCTTGTCGGTTTCGAGATCGATCAGGCTCTCGCCACGTTCGACCCGCTCACCGACCTGCTTGTACCAGTTGAGCAAGGTTGCATCGGGCACGGATTCCGCCAGCACAGGTACTTTTACTTCAACGAGCACAGTTATTCTCCCGATTGCAGAACGTCGAGCGCGGCGAGCTTACGCGGATTTCTTCTGCTGCGCCCGTCGCTGCGACAGACTCAGCGCTTCGCTGATGATGGTCTGCTGCTGCTCCAGATGCAGCGACGCGTAGCCGACCGCAGGCGAAGCGGAGTAGGGGCGCGCCACGCAGGTCAATGACTGGCTTTCATCTATGCAGCCGCGCAGATGGCGAGCCGACAGCAACATCGACCATGCGCCTTGATTGCGCGGTTCTTCCTGCACCCACACCAGCTCGCTGGCGTTCGGGTACTGGATGAGGGTCGCCTGCATCTCGTCTTTCGGAAAGGGATAGAGCTGTTCGAGCCGGATGATCGCGCAATCCTCAATGCCGTGTTCGCGGCGCGCCTCGACCAGATCGAAATACACTTTGCCGCTGCAGGCCAGGATGCGATTTACCTTGGACCGGTCGAGCTTGTCGGCTTCGTCGATCACGACCTGGAACTGACCGTCGGTGATTTCCGCCAACGGCGAGACCGATAAGCGGTGGCGCAGCAAGCTCTTGGGACTCATCACGATCAGCGGTTTGCGATAAGGGCGCACCTGCTGGCGACGCAGCATGTGGAACATCTGCGCCGGGGTGGTCGGGTAACAGACCTGCATATTGTCCTCCGCGCACAATTGCAGATAGCGCTCAAGGCGCGCGGAGGAGTGTTCGGGACCTTGGCCGTCATAGCCATGGGGTAACAGCATCACCAGGCCGCAGTAGCGCCCCCATTTCTCTTCGCTCGACGCGATGAACTGATCGATTACGACCTGCGCGCCATTGGCAAAATCGCCGAATTGCGCTTCCCAGATCACCAACGAATTCGGCTCGGAGCTCGCATAGCCATACTCGAAGCCGAGCACGGCCTCTTCGGACAACGTGGAATTGATCACCAGGAAACTGCCCTGATCAGCGGCGAGGTTCTGCAGCGGCAGATAGGTCTCGCCAGTCTTCTGATCGTGAATCACCGCGTGGCGATGAAAAAACGTGCCACGGGCACTGTCTTGACCGGAGATACGGATAGGGCAGCCCTCGCTCAGCAGGGTGGCGTAGGCGAGCGTTTCGGCGAAGCCCCAGTCGCAGGACTTCTCGCCCGCCGCCATCGCCTGGCGGTCGGCGAGGACGCGCGTGACGGCGCGATGCAGCGTGAAGTTCTCGGGCACGGTATTGAAACGTTCGCCGAGACGCTTGATGCGCTCGGCGCTGATCGCGGTCGTCGTCGCGTGACGCCAGTGGGTGCCGCGGAAGGGATCGAAATTGATCGAGTAGCGGCCGTCGGTGACATTGGCATGGGGCCGCGATACGACTTGGTTGTTCTCCAGCGCGTCGATGTAGCGCGCGGCCATCGCTTCGGCCTCGCCGGGTTTGATAACGCCGGCACTAACGAGCTTGTCGGTGTAAATCTTGCGCACACCGGGGTGATTGCGGATGTGCTGGTACATGATCGGCTGGGTGGCGGCCGGTTCGTCGGCCTCGCTGTGACCATGCTTGCGATAACAGATCACGTCGACCACTACGTCTTTGTTGAATTCCATGCGAAAGTCGAGCGCGATGCGCGCGGCCATCGCCACGGCTTCCGGATCATCGCCATTGACGTGCAGGATCGGCGCCTGGACCATTTTCGCGACATCGGTGCAGTAAAGAGTAGAGCGCGAGTCGAGTGGGTCGCTGGTGGTAAACCCGATCTGGTTGTTGATGATGATGTGTACCGTGCCACCGGTCATATAGCCGCGCGTCTGGGACAGGTTCAGCGTTTCCATCACTACACCTTGACCGGCAAAGGCGGCATCGCCATGGATCAGCAGCGCCAGTACTTGGTTGCGCTCATTGTCTTGACGACGGTCTTGGCGCGCACGTACCGAGCCTTCCACCACCGGGTCGATGATTTCGAGGTGCGAAGGGTTGAAGGCCAGGGTCAGATGCACAGGACCACTCGCGGTCTGAATGTCGGACGAGAAACCCATGTGGTATTTGACGTCACCGGAACGCGTTTCGATCGGACCTTTGCCTTCGAATTCTGCGAACAGTTTGGACGGATGTTTGCCGACGATATTGACCAGCACGTTGAGCCGACCGCGATGGGCCATGCCAACCACGCATTCCTTGAGCCCATGACGCCCGGCGTCCTCGACCAGCTGGTCGAGCAAGGCGATGGTTGATTCACTGCCTTCGAGCGAGAAACGCTTCTGGCCGACGTATTTGGTGTGCAGGTATTCCTCCAGCACGCCGGCCGCAATCACGCGTTCCAATAAGGTCTTGCGTTTGGCCGCGTCGAAGTCGGGTTGGGCGCGACAGATCTCCAGGCGTTGCTGGATCCAACGCTTCTGGCTGGTTTCGACGATGTGCATGTACTCGGCGCCGATGGTGCCGCAGTAGGTGGTGCGCACGATGTCGAGGATGTCGCGCAAGCTCGCCTGGTCCGGACCCTGTAGCGAGCCCGTGTTAAACACCACATCCATGTCGGCCTCGGTCAAGCCGTGAAAATTCGGATCGAGTTCAGCAACCACTGGCCGCTCGTATTGGCTCAGGGGGTCGAGATTGGCCTGACGGTGGCCGCGAAAGCGATAGGCATTGATCAACTGCAGCACGGCCACCTGCTTGGCGGCATGCTGAGCGTTGTCACGCACTACAGGCGCAGCCGCGCTCTTGGGGGACGTCGCGACTGCTAGCATGCGCTCGCGCACTTCGGAATGGCGAACGTCGCGCCGCTCTGCGTTCTGGTCATTCTGCAGGGCGTCGAAGTAGGCGCGCCACTCGTCAGTCACTAAAGCGGGATCGGTGAGATAGGTTTCGTAAAGTTCTTCCAGGAACGGGGCGTTGGCGCTGAACAGGCATGAAGGAGGCTGAGTCATCGGGGTTCCTGCAGGATGATTTGGGGCGTGTCATCAATACGACTGGCACGCGAAAATCAGTGCCGCTATCACGGCGATTTATCGGCATGCGAGTTAAGGATCTTTGATCAATGGGCGAGCAAAGTCATTAACGAAGCGTGCGCCAAATAGCGCGAACGCGCGCCATTTCGGTGCCTGACACGAGCCGCGAATGGCCTTGCCCGCCTGACAAACGGGACGGTATGCTAGCTCGCCGCAGTTGTGGGGCGGTCCGCTCAGGTCCGCGGCGGAGCGGCGAACGGGGCGCAATTGAGCCCCTAGCCTCATCATTACGCCCTGCAGCCGCGCGATAAAAATCAGAGCACTCGTGCACGTCGTGTCTGCTGGCCGACCTGCGGTGTAGCGCGCACCTGATTATGCTCTTTAAATAACACGTGATTGAAAGGACGTGACTGCCATGAAGTCTCCCGTAAGAGTTACCGTGACCGGCGCCGCCGGTCAGATTTCCTATGCCCTGTTGTTTCGCATCGCGGCTGGCGAAATGCTCGGCCGCGATCAGCCTGTGATATTGCAACTGCTGGAAGTGACGCCAGCCATGAAAGCCCTGCAAGGCGTGGCCATGGAGCTCGACGACTGTGCCTTTCCGCTCTTGCATAGTATCGAGATGAGCGACGACCCGAATGTCGGGTTCAAGGGTACGCAGGTTGCGCTGTTGGTCGGTGCCCGCCCGCGCGGCCCGGGCATGGAGCGTAGTGATCTGCTGGCCGCTAACGGCGGCATCTTCAAGGTCCAGGGCAAGGCCATCAACGACCATGCGGCGCGCGATATCAAGGTCATCGTGGTCGGCAACCCGGCGAATACCAATGCCTGGACCTGCATGAAGAGTGCGCCCGCTATCGCGTCGACCCAGTTCACCGCGATGACCCGTCTTGATCACAACCGCGCCAAGGCGCAACTGGCGGTCAGGACCGGCGCGGCGGTGTCCGACATCAAGAAAGTCACTATCTGGGGCAACCATTCCACCACTCAATACCCCGATCTGAGCCAGGCGACCGTCGCTGGCCAGCCGGCTCTGGCGGCTGTCGATCGTTCCTGGTACGAGAACGACTATATTCCACGTGTGGCCAAACGCGGCGCCGAGATCATCGAGGCACGCGGTGCTTCCAGCGCCGCCTCGGCGGCCAATGCGGCGCTCGAACACATGCGTGACTGGGTGCTGGGTACGCCGGACGGCGACTGGGTAAGCATGGGTATCGCCAGCGACGGCAGCTACGGCATCGAGAAGGGCATGATGTATTCCTTCCCGGTCACCTGCAGCGGCGGTAAGTACAGCATCGTGCAGGGCCTGTCGGTCGACGAATTCAGCCGTAAGCGTATGGATGCCACGGCGGCGGAACTCAAAGAAGAAAGCCTTGCCATCGAGCAGCTGTTAGGCTGAGCGTCGCCATTAACTCAAGACGAAAAGGGCGCCATCGGCGCCTTTTTTGTGGCCCGCACGAACGTGGTTGAACATCGCGCACGCATTGTAGAAAATCGAAGCGCCGAATCAGACATCGCTCAGCCTTATGACTTTCAGACCATGATCGACAAATACGGATTTCGATCGAACGTGGGCATCGTTCTGCTGAACGACCACGGTCAGGTGTTCTGTGGTCGACGCATCGGCATGTCGGCCTGGCAATTTCCGCAGGGTGGCATCAATCGCCATGAAAGCCCCGAGTCGGCGATGTATCGCGAGCTCAAGGAGGAGGTCGGTCTCGATCCGGAGCATGTCGAGCTGCTGGGCGCGACTAAGGGCTGGCTCCGCTACCGGCTGCCCAAGCGTTACATTCGTTACAACCAGTTGCCGCTGTGCATAGGCCAGAAGCAGATCTGGTTCCTGCTGAAATTCTGTGGTGACGAGGCGCTGCTCTGCCTCGATAGCGCTCAGGAGCCGGAATTCGATGCCTGGCGGTGGGTCAATTATTGGGACCCTCTCGGTTTCGTCGTGCCCTTCAAACGCAACGTCTATGAGCGCGCGCTGCACGAGTTCTCAGAATTCGTGGCCGGACTGGCCGGACTTGAGACCTCATCCTCGCGGGATCTTCCTGGCGCCTCGTGAGCGCGGGTGCTCCTATGGGCCTTAAGGGGTAAAGCTTGCCCGTTCGAGCAGCCAGTCCTGCGGCCGGCCGTCGACTTGAGTGCAGCCGAGCGGGACGAGTTCGCCGCCTGCTGGCGCGGTTCCGGCCGCTAGGCCCTGCGGATGGCCATCACCGAATATTCGCATCACACGGAAGTCGATAGCGCGGGTTGCATGGCGATTGCGCAAAATTCGTAGCTTGCCGCCTGCGCTTAGAATCTGGCAGCGGCCGTCGGCCTCGGATTGGAACGCGAGGAAACTGGAGGCTGGCTGCTCGTCGGCGCTGCTATTCAGCGCCGGAAGCGCGCTCACGACCGTCAAGGACAAGAGTGCGGCAGCGCGCAGCCAAGCGAGGTTGAGAGTGACCATGACGGCCGAGTGTAAGGCGGTCGCCGAGCCCGACCAATAGCGGCCACCGTGTTGACCGAATCTCTACTTGCAACGCCTTGTCTTTGATTTCGAGGCCAAATCCGGTTACTCACAGATACTGTGGATAACTTTGTTGATGAATTGCGTACAGGTGCTTCAATCGGCCGTTTCGGAAGCCGTTTTTATTAGATTGGCCAAAATTTGGCCGATTGCCACATTTTATAATTTTCAATAGCTTAGATAGCCTGGGGAGGATGCAAGGTAAGTCTGCGAAAAAGAATTTCACGAATCTGTCAAGCACCGGGCGAGGTGTGCATAAGCGTTGCGTTTGAGACTTGATTCCGCCTTGGTTTCGTGATCCGTGTACCGATTGTCACCGTTGATTTGACGCGCTGAAAACGGGCCACGCTTCGGTGCAGTGCCCCAAAATGAGCGCGCCAAAGATGGACCATCGTCGGGAAATCGCCGCACACCTACACGTGATGACGCACCGCGCAAGACGGGTGGGCTCTGGTATCGGTTGCTCCGGTTACCGACGCAGTCCAACGGTCACGTCCCGGAAGGCGGCCAAGGCCGCTTCAAGGTGCTCAATGATTTCCTGCTGCAGCATCTCGGGCGGTGGCAGGTCATCGAGATTGTCCAAGCTATCGTCCTTCAGCCAGAAGATGTCGAGGCTGGCTTTGTCACGGGCCATCAAGTCTTCGTAGCTGAAGAACTTGAAGCGCTCTGTCGCGACGCGCTCATGGCGGTTTTCCGGGTTGTAGCAAGCGACGAAATCCCGCAAGTCGTCCAGCTTTAGCGTGCGCGTCTTCAGTGTGAAATGTTTGTTGGTACGCAGGTCGTAGAACCATACGCCGTGGGTGTGCGTCCGTCCGTCTTTGGGCTTGGCATCGAAGAACACCACGTTGGCCTTTACGCCCTGCGCATAGAAAATGCCCGTCGGCAGCCGCAGCACGGTGTGCACATCGCAGTTCTCCAGCAGCTTGCGGCGGATCTTCTCGCCAGCGCCGCCTTCAAACAGCACGTTGTCCGGCAAGACCACTGCCGCTTTGCCGTCGACCTTCAACATGCTGACGATGTGTTGCAGAAAGTTGAGTTGCTTGTTCGATGTGGTTTCCCAGAAGTCCTGCCGCTCGTAGGTCAGGGCGTCTTTGTCTTCCTCACCCTCTTCGTTGGTGATGGTCATGCTGCTCTTCTTGCCGAAGGGCGGATTGGCCAGCACGTAGTCGACCTTCTGCTTCGCCTCAGTGATCAGCGCGTCCGAGCGCTCCACCAAGGGCTCGCCATCCAGCTCGCCAATACTGTGCAAGAACAGATTCATCAAGCACATGCGGCGCGTATTGGGCACTATTTCATTGCCGTGGAAAGTCTTGTCGCGCAGGAACGCTTTCTGGCGCTTGTCCAGCCGGGCAGCGGGGCGAGTCAGCCAGTTGTAGGCGCCGAGGAAAAAGCCACCCGTGCCGCAGGCCGGATCGGCAATCGACTTCATCGGCTCGGGCCGCACGCAGGCCACCATCGCTTCGATCAGCGCGCGCGGCGTGAAGTACTGGCCGGCGCCGCTCTTGGTGTCTTCCGCGTTTTTTTGCAGCAGGCCTTCGTACAGGTCGCCCTTGGTGTCGGCATCCAGGCTGCTCCAATTCTCTGCGTCTATCAGCTGCACCAGGCGCGAGAGCTTGGCCGGGTCCTGAATCTTGTTCTGGGCCTTGAAGAAGATGGCGCCCAGCATGCCCGGCTCCTGCCCCAGCTTATGCAGCGTGGCCAGGTAGTGCGACTCCAGCGGCTCGCCGACCTTGGAGGTCAGGCTGGCCCAGTCATAGCCCTTGGGACTATGGGTGTCGCGCTGGTAGGGCTCCTGTGCGTATTCGTGCGCCAACTTCAGGAACAGCAGATAGGTGAGCTGTTCCAGGTAGTCGCCGTAGCCCACGCCGTCATCGCGCAGGGTGTGGCAGAAATTCCAGACTTTCTGGACCAGGGAAGAGGTGTTCATTCTTTTCTTTTGTCGATGGGCAAACGTGCATTGGCCGCAGCAATGGAGGCTTGCAACTTCTCGTGCAGCGCTTGGCGAGAGGGTAGAACGGTCAAGTATTCCGCCACATGGATGCCGGACTGGCGCAACTCCAGAAGCTCCACCTGCTCATCATTCTTGTCGGCACACAGGATGATGCCCAGGGGCGGCAGCTCATCGGGCGCGCGTTCGTACTTGTCCAGCCAGCGCAGGTACAACTCCATCTGGCTCTTGTAGGCGGGTTTGTAGCGGCCCAATTTCAATTCGACCGCCACCAGACGCTTGAGCAAACGGTTGAAAAACAGCAGATCGATGTAAAAATCATCCCCATCGAGCTGAATGCGCTTCTGGCGGGAAATTAATTAAAAGCCCGCACCCAACTCCAACAAGAACGACTCCAGTTCGCGCAGGATGCCGTCCTCCAGATCCCTTTCGACGTAGTGGTCGGCCAGGCCCAGAAAATCGAGCACGTACGGGTCCTTGAGCACCATCTGGGGCTGCAGATCGCCCTGCAGGCGCAGCGCGCCCAGCTCGTCGCGGATCAGCGCTTCAGGCTTGCGTGACAATGCGGTGCGCTCATAGAGCATGGAGTCAATGCGCTCGCTCAGGGCGCGCACACTCCAGCCTTCAATGCGACACATTTCAGCATAAAATTCTCGAGCAAGCATATCTTTGACAGGAATTATCTCAACAAAATGACTCCAGCTCAATTGTCGCGACAGTGTCACGACAATCTCTTCTTTCGAGAAATACTCAGAAAATTGCAACATTCGTGCAAGATTATAACGCGTAAAGCCTTGCCCATA
>JANMJF010000422.1:0-6547 GCA_031371245.1 Pseudomonadota bacterium
TGGTCGAAGGTGTCCTCGATCAGGAGTCCCCCAGCAAAGGCGCGGTCGAGACGGGTAGTGGTTTGCACGCCGAGTATGGTCGGCCCAGCGGCCGGCGCATGGAATTCAAAGGCCGCGAGGATGGGATCGCCGTCTTCATCGACGGTGTGGCCTTCATAACGGTAGGTCGAGGTGGTCAGCAAGGGAAAATAGGGGTGATTGATGGCAGCACCGGGGATGAAGCTGGCGGCCGAAAAATCCGGCACGAAGGGCGCGGCCGCAGCATTCATCATGAAGCCGGCCAGCAGCACGCCGGCCGGGATCGTCAGTGTCAGTTTGGAGCAGGGGAATAGGTTCACAAGAGTTCTCCTCAGAGATTGCATGGATTACCGCCGGGTCAATCACGAGGATTGTTTACCCGACGGTATGCACTCTAGAGAGCGCCACTTGCGCAACACTGAGCGCACTCTGAAGAACGACTGAAGATCAGGCCCCATCGGCCGCGCGCATCTATGACTGCGTGGGCACGGGCGTGAAGCCCGCCAGTCGCAACACGAAACGTCCATCTTTGTCCAGCACGGCGCTGCTCTGCACACCGAGCTCTTCGGCATAGGCGCGTACCAAGGCGAGACCTAGGCCGGCATGACCGTCCTCACGGCGCGCAGCGTCCTTGCGCCAGAAACGATCGAAGATATGGGGCAGATCGTGTTCCTCCAGTTCTCCGCGCGGATTGGCCACCGCCAGCGCGACGCCTGCGGCATCGACTCGACACTCGACCGCGACCTCAGCGTCAGCTGGACTGTGAGCAACCGCATTGCCGATGACATTGCGTAATAACAAATCGAGCGCATTGCGCTCGGCACGAATACTGACGGCGGCCGGACCGCTATAGCGGTAACGCAGCTGGCGTACGTTGGCGGTTACGGCTTCCGCTCGCCAGGCCTGGGCAATCGCGGCGACCACATCGATGTCTTCGATCTCGGGATCGCTGGCTAGACCACTGTCGTGACGCGCCAGCGCAAGCAGATTGCGCGCGAGGGTCTCCAACTGCGTGACCGCCGCAACGATATCGGCGAAATACTCGCCGGCCAGCGCACGATCGTCGGCAAAGCGCGCGCCAATTTCGGCCAGGCTGCGGATCTCGGCCAGCGGTGTGCGCAGTTCGTGGGCAGCGGCCACGGAAAAATCCTGCTCGCGACGAAACGCGTCTTCGAGATCGGCGAGCAAGGTGTTGAACTGTTCGACCAGCGGCGCGAGCTCGGCGGCATTGTGCGGCAGAGTCAGGCGTGTGTGCAGCGTCATGGCGTGCAGGTTCGCCAGTTGCGCGCGGATGGCAGCCAACGGCCGTAAACCATGGCTGACCGTGCGCTTTACCAGGTAATACGCCAAGCCAATGCCGGTTAACACTAACAATGCGAGTCCGGCCCGCAGGCCACCCACCAAACGCTCAAGCGCGCTGCGATCGCGGGCCGTGACGAGGGTTGCCAGCGGCCGCTTGATGCGCGCCGGATCGAGATGTTCCTTGGGGTCGAGACGCGCCAGGAAGTCGAGTTGTACAGCGCGACCGGCACGGCCATCGGGCAACACCACATCGCGATAGCGCGGCGCGGGCGCAGGATCGGCGAAACGCGGCAGGTCAGTCGCGCCTAAGGCTGCCGCCCGCTGCGCGCGCGGCCAACTGGCCAGCCACAGTTCGAAATACTCGGCAGCCGGCCCGGCTGCAAATTCGGGCATGGTTTCCGGTGTGAAGTCGAAATCGACGCCATCTTCGTCCTGCTCCAGCAGCGTGCTCAGGCTCTGCGCCTTGGCCAGTAGCGCGCGGTCGAACTCAGTGCGCAGGTGGTGCACAAACAGCGCGTCGATGCCGATAGCAAAGACCAGCAGCAAGGCGCTCACCGCCAACACCAGACGGCGACTCAGACGCGCCGCAATCGAGTCACGAGGTGACTTGCTATTCAATGCAGTAACCAAAGCCGCGACGAGTTTTGATGAGATCGGGTTCGCCGACCGCACGCAGTTTTCTGCGCAGTGCGCTGATATGGGCCTCGATGGCGTTTGGCGTGACCGCGACATCGCCGGCATAGAGATGGTCGGCCAGGCTGGTGAGGGACACCACCCGCCCGCGCCGCAACGCCAGCAACTCGAACAGCGCCGTTTCATTCGGTGTCAGCGCCAGTTCGATGGCCGCGCAGCTGATGCTGTGCAAGGCCGTATTCAGTGTGATCGTGCCGAGTTGCAGGACGGGGTTGCGCTGTTCGTAGCGACGGCGGATGAGGGCTTGCAAGCGTGCGTGGAGTTCATCGAAGGCAAACGGCTTGACCAGGTAATCGTCCGCGCCGAGTTCGAGCCCGCGAATACGATCGGCCACTTGGTCCCGTGCCGAGAGAATCAAGACCGGGAAATTGCGGCCTGCCTCGCGTAGTTGTTGCAGCACAGCCAGGCCGTCCAGCTCGGGGAGCATCAAGTCGAGCACCATGACATCGTAATCGCCGCCCAGCGCATAGCGCAGGCCGGTTTTACCATCAGCGATGCTGTCGACGGCGAAGCCACTGCGACGCAGGCCTTCACCCAGCGACTTGCGCAGGCGCGTGGAGTCCTCTACCAGCAGCAGTCTCATCGATGATCAAGCCGGTCCCGGTACGAAGTGCAATTATGCGCGGCCAATCTGACGATGGCCTGAAGACTCGCGCTGGCGGCGCCTCGTTTGGACAAGACCACGCCCATGCAGCTCAGAAACTGAAACGCAATTTGCCGTAGACCGCCAGCGGTGCGCCGGGCCCAAGATGCTGCGCATCGCCGACGCGCGAACAGGTCGATGCGGGTGTAGTCGGCCAGACGCAGATGCAGCTCCTCGACGTGCAGACTTGCGCTGCGTTGTCGCACATAACGCGCAGCCATGCCCAGTATGAGCGATCCCTAGCCCGTCGAGGAACGAGCGTACCTACTGGCAGCGAACCGCTGACGACCTCAATGTTTGACCTGTGTACGACAGGCTAGGGCATCAACAGCTGAAAGCTGCTCTCTGCAAGCACTTGACCGTTGATGTGCACGGTCACTTTGTGTTGCCCGGCGTAATAACGGCGGGTGGTGATCAGGCGCATCGAATGGCTCTTTTCCAGCTGTTTGGACCCCAGCGCAGGCAGGTGCAACAGCCAGCCCTTGAAGACCTTAGCGCTGGTGCTGCCATCGGCTTTGACATGATGTACGGCGTAGTCGATTGCGAGGCTCTGGGCGCGTTTACTACGGGACTGAAGATTTAATGACAACCGCACTTGCCCGCCCAGGCGCACCCGTGTCGGGGTCAGCTTTAACAGGGCCTGACCGGCGAAGTTTCCACCCAGCCCCCACGCCTTGAGCACCGCTGGGTCGCCGGCCTTGATCAGCGTGCGGCTGGCGTGTTTGAGCAACGCGCGGCGTTCAGCGGAAGCCTGTGGGAGGTGAAGCTTCAACCATTGTGCAATCTCCCTCGGGTGGTCCTTGGCGATGTCATTGAGGTGATTGGCAACACTGCGTCGCACATAGGGGCTGGCATCATCTTGCAGTGCGCGCAGCAGCGGCAAGCTTGGACTGGGATCCCGGATCAAGGCTTTTAGTTGTTGACCCCACGGCAGACGGGGTCGGCTGCCTTCGCTGACAAGTCGCCGCACGTGGGCGCTGTCGTCGTCAACCCAACGCCGTAATGTGGCGAAACTCAAATCAGGGTGATGTTCGATGAAAGGACGAATAGCAAACTCGGCGGTAAATCGTTGCGTGAGTGCGTGCAGGCTCTGCAGCGAGCGCGCAGGGTGGGCAAGACCACAACGGGCGATGTACTCGCCGACCGGCCAGAGTATCCAGCCGCGCAGCCCTTCCGTCAGGCCGTGTGGTTGAGCCATGGCCTCGCCGGGTGCGGGCGGCGCCAGCGCTGCTTCCACAATGCCAGCGGCGCGCAGGAAGTCGGCTGGCATCGTGGCTTGCAGCGCCGCACAGATGTGCAGCGCGCGGCCTTTCATTTCCAGCGATTCCAGGCCGTCGCACGCCAGTCGGGAAAAACCTGGCGCATCAAATTCCGGCGCAACCTGCACAAGGCAGCGGGCCGCCTGTTGCACCAGAGTTGCATTGATGAGGTTCTTGAATGCTTCCGCCATGGTTCATTGTTACCTGCGCAAAACCGCCCTTTGCACCAACAGCGCAATGGGCACCGGCTGATTCAAGTCGAGCATGTCATATCTGCATAAAAAGCGGGATTGCGCATTTTAGTTCTCCCGTCCGATAAAACTGAAGCGGGCAGCATAATTTTGACCAGCGTCCTAAGGCCGGGCCGCCCAGCGCATACGTATGTAGTCGAGCAACTGGCTCGCCGATGCAAATCGATCGTCTGGTGACTTAGCCAGGGTTTGGGCAATGATGGGCTGAAAGATGCCGAGTTTGCCGGCCAGCGTCGGCACCTCGCCATTGGCATGCATATACAGTAAGCCGAATATCGAATCGGCCTGATAGGGCTTACAGCCGGTCAGCATCTCAAAGAAAATCGCGCCCAGGCTGTAGAGATCACTGCGGGCGTCAACGACCTCAGCACGGCCTTGTTCCGGGCTCATGTAGTGGGGCGTGCCGAGTAGTTCGCCTGGTAGGGTCAGGGTTGCGGAGAGTTCCATATGGCGCGAAACCCCAAAGTCCGTGAGGGCAAGGGACCGATCGCCACGGAACAACACATTCTGGGGTTTCAAATCGCGATGCAAGATGCCACAACGGTGGGCGTCTTCCAGAGCAATCGCCAATTGATAAAAAAGTATCAGTGCGCGCTTCGGCGCAAGCGCGCCGGTCATCAAACGCTTGAGGTCACCGCCCGGGAAGTACTCCATCACGATATAGATATGATCGTCGGTAAAGCCGTGCTCATAGATCCGAGCGACAAATCGGCTGCTGACCATGGAATGCAGGGTGAACTCATTCATGAAGCGCTTGATCTGCACATCATCGCTACTGATGTCGCTATCGAGGATCTTGATTGCAACGCTGTTGCCGGTGGCCAGCTGCTGCGCCAGATAGACGGTGGCCATGCCGCCACGTCCGATTTCTTGCTGAATCGAATAACCCTTGAGATTGATCGGCGCCGTATCGAGCGCTACAAATTCCGACAGAGGCTGAGTTTCCGCCAAGGCCTCCAGCTCTGCGCATTGCGCCAGCGCATTCCGCGTCGCGCGTTCTATCTGTGCTAGTGCGCGGTTCATGCTCTGCCGAACCGCAGCGCGGGACAAGGGCGCCACCGGCAGAACGTCAAACATCGGGTTGGGCATCGTGCGCGGCGCCTCTGCGCGCACTATTGCAATGCACGCCGTTCGCAACCCCCTCGCCTGCTTATGCGCAATCAGATCATCGGCGCCGCAATCGACATACAAGATATCGAGCTCTTCCAACACATTCGGATCGCGCCGCACTTCATCCGCACAATACTCTCTGATATCCGCTGCCGGATATTCGATAGATAACAACTGCCCGAGCAGCAGGCGCAGGTCTTCGTCGTTGTCGACGATCGCGATTCTTAATGCGCCCGAGGGATTTATCGATTGTGTCAAGCTCTGTGCACTCCAGACATGCGATGCATTGTGAGCGTCGTGCGTCGCGCACCGGAGCAAACTGCATCATGCACTGGCGTAGCGGCAGACAGCGGAAAATATCCAGTCGCCGCTGCCCTCGGGCAGTTTTGCCGAGCGAGCACACTAAAGAATTGTGCCCTTGCGCCGCTAGCCTAGTCACTGCTCTGCGGAGGCCATCAAATCGCCCACCGCGACATCCGGCAACCGAGCAAGAACGAGTGCGAAGGAGAATGTCCGTGGACGGCGAGTCCGGCAGAAAATTAGGCAAAATCCTCGTCATCGACGACAGCAGCACCATTCGGCGTACAGCAGAAATCACGCTTACGCAGGGCGGTTACGCCGTCATTCTCGCCGAGGATGGCTTCGATGCGTTGGCCCAAATTGTCGATCACAAGCCGGATCTCATTCTGCTCGACATCATGATGCCGCGGCTCGATGGTTATGCCACTTGTGGCCTAATCAAGCGTAATCCTGTCTTTCAGTCCACGCCGGTCATCATGTTGTCGAGCAAAGACAGCGTATTCGATCGCGCCCGCGGTCGCCTAGTCGGTGCGAATGAATATCTGACTAAACCGTTCACCAGGGAAGCATTGCTTGGCACGGTTCACCAGCACATTTGCAGCCCAGAACCCATCCCAGAATCAAAGGACCTTGCTCATGCCGATACAAAAAGTGCTCATCGTTGATGACTCGCCTACCGAACGCCACGCCCTGGGTGAAATGCTGAGGGCCAACGGCTATCAGGTGGTGACCGCTGAAACTGGCGAAGAAGGTGTCGAGAAGGCCAAACAAAACAATCCCGATCTGGTGCTGATGGACGTGGTCATGCCTGGCCTGAACGGCTTCCAGGCCACCCGCATGTTAACCAAGGACGTCGCAACAAAAAATATTCCGGTCATCCTGTGCACGACCAAGTCGCAGGACACTGACAAGATCTGGGGCTTGCGTCAGGGCGCCTGCGCCTACGTTACCAAACCCATCGATCATGCCAC
>JANMJF010000449.1:0-5781 GCA_031371245.1 Pseudomonadota bacterium
AGTCGTGATTGCGACCGACGACGAGCGCATCGCGACGGTGGCGCGCGACTTTGGCGCGAGCGTCTGTATGACTTCGTCGACACTGCCCTCAGGCAGCGATCGCATCGCTGCTGCGGCACGCGCACGTGGCGAGGCGGACGAGCTCGTGATCGTGAACCTACAGGGTGATGAGCCGCGCATGCCGGCGGCCGTCATCCGTCAGGTCGCGACGCTTGCCGAGCAGGTAGCCTGTGATATCGCCACCGTCTGCGAGCCGCTGGCGCCAGCGCAGTTGTTCGATCCGAATGTGGTCAAGGTCGTGCGCGATCAGCAGCAGCGCGCGCTTTATTTCAGTCGCGCGACGATCCCCTGGAGTCGCGACGAATTCGCCGAGGGTCGGCACGCCACTGCGCAGCTTGGGCGGTATCGGCGGCATGTCGGCATCTATGCCTATCGCGTCGGCTTTCTGGCGCGCTTCGTTGCGAGCCCGCCGAGTGAACTCGAGCAGATGGAAGGCCTGGAGCAGCTGCGCGCGCTCAGCTGTGGTGCGCGGGTGGTGGTGGCCGACGCCGTTGAGCCCTGCGGCATCGGCGTCGATACCCGTGCCGATCTCGAACGCTTGCGGCGCGGCGCGGTCTGAACAACGCCCGCGTTACGGGCAACCCGCGTAGAGGTCCGCCCATGTCGCACATTCTGTTCGTCTGCACGGGCAACATCTGTCGTTCGCCGATGGCGGCCGGCCTGTTGCGCGCGGCACTGAACGAAACCGGACTGAGCACCACCTGCACGGTCGAATCAGCGGGTATTCACGCCGTGATCGGCGCGCCACCCACCACCAGGGCGATCAAGGTTGCGGCCTCCTACCGGGTCGATATCAGCGCGCACCAGGCGCGCGCCTTCGACACGCAGGATTTTCAGCGCTTCGATCTGATCATCGCGATGGACAGCGGACACCTTGATTTTCTGCGCACCGTGCGGCCTGTCAGTTACACCGGTGAGGTGACGTTGCTGTCGGCAGCCGGCGGCGAGCGTAAACTCGAAATCGCCGATCCCTATGGCCGTTCGCGCCGCGCCTATGAGCGCTCAGCACGCCTCATCGCCGAGGGTGTAGGGGTGATCCTGGCTGGAATGCTGGAGCGCGCGAGTGCGGCGCGTTTGCCGCAGCTCAGCGGGCGCGGTAAGTGATGCGGCCTTTGGAGAGGTCGTAGGGCGTCAGTTCGACGGTGACCTGGTCGCCAGTCAGGATGCGGATGTAGTTCTTGCGCATCTTGCCGGAAATGTGGGCGATGACGAGGTGGCCGTTTTCGAGTTCGACCCGGAACATGGTATTGGGCAGGGTTTCTACCACTTTGCCCTGCATTTCGATGTGATCTTCTTTTGCCATATTACTCTGTTAGTTAGTCTCCGGGACGGGGCGCAGGAACGCGGACGCACGAGTGGCGGCATTGTGCCTCAATCACCAGGGTCGGCCAAGCCCGAATAGGGTAAGGCAGCATCAGCCCGCATCGACGCAGCGCGTCCACTCACCGTTGAGGTAGAACTCGAGGGGCGCGTATTCGTCCTTGTAGGACATCTTGCGGCAGGCGCTGATCCAGTAACCGAGATAGACCCACGGCAGACCCATGGCTGCCGCCCATTCCACCTGCTTCAGTACCGCCAGACGGCCCAGACTGCGCGCGGCCGCGCTGGGTGCGAAGAAAGTGTAGACAGAAGACAAACCGTCGCCGAGCCGATCGACTACCGCCACCGCGAGCAATTCCTGTGCGTGGCGGAATTCATAGAACGTCGTATCGCACCACAACGCTGTGAGGAAGCTCATATAGGCGCTGGGATTGGTGGCGTCCATGTGCGAGTCAGGATGACGCGCCTGCAGGTAGCGTTCGTAGAGTTGGAAATGCTCACGCTCAAAACGTGCCGGCCGCGCTTGTACGTCGATATCGACATTGCGTGCCTGGGTGCGACGCTGGGCGCGATTGGGTTTGAACTCGGCGACCGGAATGCGCACCGCAACGCAGGCCTTACAGCCGCCACAATGGGGTCGATAGACGTGCGTACCACTGCGTCGAAAGCCATGTGCTGACAACCAGGTGTAGGTCTCGACACTGAGATTGATGCGCGGATCGGCGAACATCGTCACCGCCTCGCGCGCCGGCAGATAGCCGCATTCGTGAGGCGGTGAAGTGAAAAAGCCAAGTCGCGGCGTGCTGGGCGGTTCAGTCATGAACCTTCCTCCAACACGCGCCAGGCGTGCGCATGGGGCGCACTGGCGGTCAGCGCGGCCAGCCGTTCGGCGAATTCGACGCGTGTGATATTTTGCGCGCCGAGGCTCGCGAGATGTGCGGAATGGATCTGACAATCCAGCAGCTCATAACCCCATGCACACAGCCAGCGACACAGTGTGACCAACACTACCTTAGACGCGTCACGTTCACGCGAGAACATCGATTCGCCGAAAAACGCGCGGCCGATGGCAACGCCGTACAGGCCACCGCACAACCGACCGTCAACGCGGCATTCGATGGAATGAGCGTGACCAGCGGCGTGCAGGGCCAGATAGGCGCTGCGCATTTCCGGCGTGATCCAGGTGCCGCTGTCCTGCGTGCGCGGCGCGGCGCAGGCATCGATGACGGCTGCGAAATCGCGATCGCAGCACAGTTCGAAGCCGCCCTTGCGCATGTGTTTGGCGAGACTGCGCGAGACATGTATTTGCGCCGGCAGCAACACCGCCCGCGGATCGGGTGACCACCACAAGATCGGCTGGTCCGGCGAATACCACGGGAAAATACCGCGACGATAGGCGTTGAGCAGCGTGTCGATGGCCAAATCGCCACCGATCGCGAGCAGGCCGTTGGGTTCGTCAAGGGCGAGACTCACCGGCGGAAAATCGATCGCCATGCGCCGTGTGCCCACCCAATACAAGGGTTCCAGGAAGCGCTGCGCGTTCATAGCGGACGCGGTGACGAGTTGGTCATTCCTGCTTGAACGCGACATGCGTTGACAGTCCGAGTATGTGCTGTTCCATCGCCTGGCGTTCGCGCTTTAAGAAGTCGCCGACCGCCTTGCGAAAACCCGGCTCGCGTATCCAGTGGCTCGACCAGGTGTTGACCGGTACAAAGCCGCGCGCGAGCTTGTGCTCACCCTGCGCACCGGCGTCGAGCTTGGTCAGTCCGTGCTCAATGCAATAAGCGATAGTTTGGTAGTAACACAGCTCAAAGTGCAGGTTGTCAAACTGCGCGTTGCAGCCCCAGTGGCGGCCGTACAAGGTAGTGCCACTCTTGATCGCGAAGGCACCCGCCACGTAGCGCTCGCCGGCACGTGCCATGATCAGCACCGCACAGCCGGGCAGGCGTTGTTCGAGACTCTGGAAGAAGGCCTCAGTGAGGCGCGGCTCGCCCCATTTGCGCGCGAAGGTCGAACAATAGAAGCGATGGAAGACCGACCAGTGATCTGCGCTGATCTCAGGCCCGGTGAGCACCTCGATCACGACATCGTGGTCGGCGACGATGCGCCTCTCGCGTTTGATCTGTTTGCGCTTCTTGGAATTGAGCGCCGACAAAAAATGGTCGAAGTCGCGGTAGTCGTGATTGAACCAGTGATACTGACAGCCGAGGCGCCGCGCGAGACCTGCCTGATCGTAGGCTGGCAACTCGTCTTCATCGGGAAACAGACAGTGCCAGGACGATAGCTGATTGTCCTCGACGGCACGCAGTGCGGTGTCGATCAACAGCCGCGTCACCGCTGCGCGGTCTGTGACGTGGGGCGCGAGCAGCAGACGCGGACCGCTTACCGGCGAAAACGGCACGGCGCTGACCAGCTTGGGATAGTAGCGTCCGCCGGCACGTTCCAAGGCCTCGGCCCAGCTCCAGTCGAAGACAAACTCGCCATAGGAATTATCGCGAATATACAGCGGTAGCGCGCCGCACAAGACCTCGCCGTCGTAGACCAGAAGATGCTGCGGATACCAACCCTGCGGCGCCAGACAATCGCTGGCTTCGAGGCCATGCAGGAAACCGTGACGCAGAAAAGGATGGTCGCCCACCAACCCGTCCCATGTCACAGGATCAATCGTCGCAAGGGATTCGAGCACCGTGACGCGCATCGTGTGAGTTCTCGCCTACTTCGCGTGCACGCGCACGCCACGTCCGAGCGCGCGACCGATGGCCAGCGAGGAACCGTTCAAGGGAAAATCGGCGGCGTGATAAGCGCCGTCGGCGCTCATGTAGCGAAATTCGATGTGGGCGCCATTCATGAGCTGGTCGACCACCGCCGATACCAGCACACGATTGCGCACGGCACCGATATCGATGAGCGCGTGCTTGGCGTCGATGTGACAGCCCTTATCGATGGCGAGGTGGTAAAGCGCTGGCTGGGTGTCGATCTGAAAGGTCGGGCAATGGCCGGGCGCCAGCGTTTTGAAGGTGCCGACGAGACTCAAGCGCAAATGAACCTGATCGTCCTGGTCGCGAAACAGCGCCAGTTCGTCGCCCGTCGCGCTGCTGACCACGGCCCATGGACTGCCCTTGGCAGCGGGCGACGGTCGTACACTCCACGACACCCCGGCGGCAGCGGCCGACAGCGCCAGGACCAGCAACGCCAGCCCTGCGCAGTGCACGCGCCGCGCCTCAGGATTTGGGCGATTCGTGGCCGGGTGCGAACACAGGAAAGGGTGCGACCTTGTCACTGCTGCCCTCCGCGCGGGTGATCTTGCCGGTGCCGGTCTTCTCGACTTCGTCAATGCGCACCACGGAATGCATCGGGATATAGGTGCGACTCACGCCATCGAATTCGGATTTCAGGTGTTCCTCGGACGGGTCCACCAGCAGCGAGGATTTCTCGCCGAACAGAATGTTCTCTACCTCGATGAAGCCGAACAGGGCGCTCTGGTGAACGTTGCGCGCATAGATCTCGTAAACCTTGCCCTGATTGACGAAGGTGATGCGGTAAGTGCTCTTCTTGGCGGCCATGATCATGCTGCAAGCGCTGAAGTGAAGCGGAATGGGGATGCTAGCACACCCACGCAGACGGCCCGCCCTGAGCTACGGGCTCAGTTGATTTCGACGTGACGCGCAATATCGAAACCATCGACCAACTGATAGCCGTCGTAGCCGCGTGGATTGCACACCACGCGCGCGGCGTTGGCGTGGTAATCGGAACGGGCGTGCACGTGACCATGGACCCACAGCGCGATGGGGTAACGGTGCATGAGTCGGCTGAGATCGTTGCAGTAAGCCGGCATGAATAGCGAGTTCGGGCTGGAGCGCCAACTGGCGAACAGCGGTGCATGGTGAGTAACCACCACGGTCGGGCCGGCGAAGGCGCTCGCCAGTTGGGCTTCGAGCCAGGCGCGCGAGGCACGGTTGATGGCGGCCAAGTCGCGTGGATCGAGCAGACGCCCGCGGTAACCGATCTGTTGGTAGTCGTTCATGTTTTCGCGCAGCGTAGCCATGACCGCCGAGTCGCCGCCCAGGAAGTCGGTCCACAAGGTCGTACCGAGGAAGCGCACGCCGTCGATTTCAGCGCTGTCGCACTCCAGAAAGCGTACGGCGCTGCCGGCCACGGCGCTACGGATCTCGCGCTGCACCTGGTTTACGTCACCGCCGTAGTACTCGTGATTGCCGGCCACGTAGATGGTCGGTTTGCCGCTGGATTTGAGCCATGCCACGCCGGTCGCACCGATGTTGACTTCGCCGGCGGCGATGATCACGTCGGCTTCTGTTTGGGGCAGGGGGGTGGGACCGAACTCCAGATGGACGTCGGAAAAAAACTGGATCTTCACAGGATGGACATCGGGCAGTCGGGGTT
>JANMJF010000478.1:0-4649 GCA_031371245.1 Pseudomonadota bacterium
GCGCGAGCACCGGCCCGCCATCAAGACCAGCGAGGATGCTGTATTAGCCAGCGTCGGACAGGATCTGTGCGACAAATTCTTTCGCGGCTACACGCGCAAACAATGGGGCTTGGAACTGCACCAGCTGGCGGCCAGTGTCGCGTCACGCATTCCGACCCGCACCAATGCCGACGACCGGTATTTCACCGATCAACATCAGTCAATGCCGAGCCACGGTTACACCGCGATGTTTCGCAAGCTGCTCGATCATCGCCACATCAGCGTTGAAACCGGGGTCGATTATTTCGCCAGAAGCGCGCGCCTGAAGGCGAGACTCACGGTGTTCACCGGCCCCATCGATGCCTATTTCAGCTATTGCCATGGGGCACTGCCCTACCGCTCTCTGGCGTTCTGCCACGAACACCATAGCCAGCATCGCTACCAGCACACCGGCACCGTCAATTTTCCCAACGATTACGCCTACACACGCATCACCGAGTTCAAATATCTGACTGGCCAAGAGGTCGCCGGCACGTCGATAGTCAAGGAGTTCCCGCGCGCTGAAGGTGATCCCTACTACCCGATTCCGAATCCCGATAACGAGGCCCGCTATCAACGTTACAAGGCCATGGCACGCGCCGAACGCGATGTATTCTTCGTCGGCCGCCTGGCGCAGTATCGTTACTACAACATGGATCAAGTGGTAGCCGCCGCCTTGAAAACGGCCCGTGACATCACTGGCGTGGACGATGAATACACCAGTAAGGATGCTTGATCATGACCGTGGCGTTTGAGTGATGCGTATCTTGTGCTTGTTCAAACGCCGCTACATGCGTAAGGACGTCATCGTCGACCGCTATGGGCGACTCTATGAATTGCCGCTGGCGCTGGCGCGGCGCGGTCATGAGATGCTGGTCATCTGCCTCAATTACCGTGGTGTGGCGCCCAGCTTCGAAGCAGCCGATGCGCGCAGCGACGGCCGCCTGCGCTGGCAGTCCTGCGACCTCGGTGCGCTGCTGCTGCCGGGACTACTGCACTATCGCCGCACGGTGTTGGCGGCGCTTGCCGAGTTCACGCCCGACCTCATCCTCGGTGGGTCGGACAGTGCGCACGTGGTCATGACGCGCCATTTCGCGCGCTGCGCCAGCCTGCCCTACGCGCTCGATCTATTCGACAACTACGCCAGCTTCGGCCTCTCGCGGCTGCCCGGGCTGCGCGGCGCCTATGGTCGCGCGCTCGCCGCTGCTGATGCCGTAACCTGCGTCAGCGAACCACTGCGCGCGATGGTAGTGTCGGCCTATGCGCCCCGTGGCACGGTCACGACCTTGGAAAGCACTATCAACCGCGACCTGTTCTATCCGCGCGATCGCGCCAACGCTCGTCAGCGCCTCGGCCTGCCGCTAGCCGCGCGCTTGATAGGCACCGCCGGTGCACTGGATGCTACACGCGGCATCGCGACGTTGTACCGCGCCTACGCACAACTGCGTGCGCGCCACGACAATCTGCACCTGGTGCTGGCCGGTAGTCGTGACGGCGCCGAAGCCCTGCCGGACACAGCCGGCGTTATCCATCTCGGTGAACTCGCCCACGAACGCATCGCAGATCTTTTCAGCGCCCTGGACGTGGCCGTCATCTGCATGCGCGACACCGCCTTTGGTCGTTACGCATTTCCGCAGAAGGCTTACGAAATCATCGCCTGCGGTACGCCGGTGGTGGCGGCGCGAGTCGGCGCGCTAACGAGCTTGCTGGCGGCGCACGCCAATAGTCTTTATGACGCAGACGACGTCGCCAGTCTGATCCAGTGTCTTGAGGCACAACTCGCCACGCCCACACCCTGCACTATCGTGCCGCCGGACTGGGCTGCCCAGGCGGCCCGCCTTGACGCTGTCCTGCTCGACATGACGACGAGGGCACGGCCATGAAGACACGCGCCGCATGCGCCACCGGCCATGGCAAGATGACGCTATGTGGCAAAGCCTGACCAGACTCATAGCGTTGCTCAGTGCGGCCGAGCGCCGCAGTGGGGTGGTGCTGGTGCTACTGATGTTGGGTGAGGCCGTACTGGAAATGGCCGGTGTCGCCATCGTACCGCTCTACATCACGGCCATCGCCTATCCGGACAAGCTGCTCGACAACCCAGCGCTGCGCGCAGCGCTGTCACCCGCTTGGCGCGCGTGGTTGAGCCGCGAGCATTTGCTGGTGTGGGGCGGGCTGAGCATGTTCGCGCTGTACGCAGTCAAGACCGCTTACGCGGTGTTTCTCGCTTATTGGAAGGCGCGCTTCGCCCAGACCCGCGCCTTGAAGCTCGCCATGCGCTTGTTCTCGGCCTATCTGCGCGCGCCCTATATTTTCCATCTGCGCAACAACTCGTCCGAGCTGCAACGCAATATCAACCAGGAGTGTTCGCAGCTGGCGGTGCGGGTGCTGATGCCGATGGTCGAATTCACCAGCAATATTTTCATCCTGGCAGCCATCAGCGCGGTCTTGATCGCGATCCTTGATCTACAGGTGATGGCCTGGCTGGCCGGCTTTCTCGGCGTCGGTATCGGCATCGCCACGCTGCTGCAGAACCGCGTCAAGCGGCTCGGCGTCGAGGCCCAGGCGCAGCGCGGCATGGTCATTCGCAGTGTCACCGAAGGCCTGGGCGGCGTGAAGGAGATCATCGTGCTCGGCCGTGCGACGCATTTCGTGGCGCGTCTGCGCGCGGCCCTGGCCAGCGTCTTCGGCATTCAACGCACATTGCAGCTAGTGCAGCGCGCGATCCCGCAATTGATCGAACTGACCGGCATCTTCGGCCTGCTAGGCGTGACCTTAATGCTGTTTCATCTGGGCCGCGACAATCAGGAAATCATCGCCACCCTGAGCGTCTTCGCGGTTGCACTGACGCGCATGAAAGGCGCGGTGCGCGGCCTCATGGATACCTTCACCGAAGTACGCCACAACGCGGCCTCGCTGGACATTGTGTATGAGGGACTGCGTAGCCTCGAACCATTGATCGACGAACCCCCGCAAGCCATCGCACCACTGCCGTTTCATCAACACATCGAACTGCACGGCCTGGGTTATCGCTATCCAGGCGCGCCCCATGACAGCCTGCGCGACGTCAACCTGCGTATTGCGCGGGGCGAAGCTGTCGGGTTTGTCGGCACCAGCGGTGCCGGTAAATCGACCCTCATCGATGTCATTCTCGGCGTTCTCGACCCGCTATGCGGCAAGATCACCGTCGACGGCCAAGACATCCGTGGCGCACTCGGCGCCTGGCAGGCTAATCTCGGTTACGTGCCGCAGGCCCTCTTCCTGATCGACGGCACGCTCACCGAAAATATCGCGCTGGGTCTCGATCCGGCCGTGGTCGATCACGCGGGTGTGGCGCATGCGGCGGCGGCCGCCGAACTCGGCGTCCTGCTCGCGCGCCTGCCACGCGGTCTCGACACCCCGATCGGCGAACGCGGCATCCGCTTGTCCGGCGGCGAACGCCAGCGCATCGCCATCGCCCGCGCGCTGTACCACAACCCCGACATTCTGATTATGGACGAAGCCACTTCGGCACTGGACAACACCACCGAAGCCGCCGTCATCGCAGCGGTAGCCGCCCTCAAGGGTGATCGCACCATCCTCATGGTCGCCCACCGATTGTCGACCGTGCGGCGTTGCGATCGCATTGTGTTTTTGAAAGACGGCGGCATCGATGCGATCGGTAGCTATGACGAGTTGCAGGCGACGCACGCGGCATTTCGCGCTCTGACGCGCGCATGAGCGGACACTCGAACGACCCGCTGGCCGGCGATAGCGCAGGCCAGGTCTGCGCGCGGTATCGACGCGCGCCCGACCATCCCCTGCGTCGGGCCGAGGGCGGCCAGCGCCTGCACGGGACGTTGGGTGAGCGCCAGGCGGCGCAGCCCCTCGTTTCGATCATTACCGTGGTGCGTAACGGCGCGGCGACCCTCGCGCAATGCATGGCGTCGGTGTTCGCCCAGAGCTACCAGAACATCGAGTACATCGTCATCGATGGTGACTCCAGCGATGGCACGCTTGCGATCATCGAAAACGCAGCGGCCCACATCGATTATTACGTCAGCGAACCGGACGACGGCATTTACGACGCCATGAACAAAGGCCTCGCGCTGGCCTTTGGCGACTTCGTGCTGCTGTTGAATGCCGACGATTGGTATCGGTCCGACGCGGTGGCATGCCTGGTCGAAGCGGCCGGCAAAAGCGACGCTGACGTGGCCCACGCTGACGCGGCACTCATCGACGCGCGCGGGCGACGCGTCGGCACCTGGCGCGCCTGGCTGCACGACGGCCTCTATACCGGCACCTGCCCACTGCGCCACGAAACCATGCTCGTGCGGCGGGCGGTCTATGAACGCACAGGAGGCTATGATGCCTCGTTCCGCATCATCGCGGACTATGCCTACATCACGCGCCTCCATGAGGCTGGGACCAGCTTCTGTCACGTGCCCGAAACGCTGCTCTATTTCTGCCTGAGCGGCGTTTCTAACGGGCTCCGCGCACCGCTGGACGCCGAACGTGCGCGACTGTTCCGTGTACGTTTCCCGTTTCTCGATGAGGCCGACATTGCGCTGCTCAATCGTCGAGACCTCGACATCAACCAACGCCTCGCGTTGATCGACAAGCACCGTGGTCGTGACGAACTCTTTACCCGCAGT
>JANMJF010000501.1:0-1715 GCA_031371245.1 Pseudomonadota bacterium
GCACCAGATCATCTCGCCGGCCAAGGTCGGACGGATGAACTGCTGGCGTTGCGCTTCGCTGCCGAAATGCAGGAGGGTCGGGATCAGCATCTTGATGCCCTGGCCGACGAGGCCCGGCGAGATCTGCGCGGCGGCGAATTCCTCGGCAATGATGCGCGCTTCGAGGATGTCGGGCTGGGCGCCGTAACCGCCGTATTCGCGTGGGATAGTGCGTCCGGCATAGCCTTGGGCCAGCAGGCGTTGCTGCCAGGCCAGGGTGCGCGGTGCGCGCAGATCAACGCGCGGCGGCGCTTCATGGCCGTGGGCGGTGATGAAGGCGCGCAGCTCGGCACGGAAGGCCTCGTAGGCAGCGCCGAATGACAGGTCCACAGCGTTCTCCTCAAACAAGCCTACAAAGTAGCCGAGCGCAGGGCGCGCGGTCCAGCGCGCTTGTCACTGTGACAGGCGCTTGGTACAAACGATGGGCTCGCGCTGTGCCTATCGGTCGTCGCGCGCGCTCGGTGTTTTAACGGGGAGTGTCTGTCATGCGAGCTGCTGTCTTTCATCGCGCCGAAGCGGCGCTCACTATCGACCAGGTGGCTGACCCCCATGTCGGCGCACGTGATCTGGTAATCGCGGTCAAGTGCTGCGGCATCTGCGGATCTGATCTGCACATGGCCGACGTGCGCGGTCCCGAAGGTGGCATGCGGCCGCTGCCGGCGGGCACGGTGATGGGCCATGAATTCTGTGGCGAAGTGGTGGAAGTCGGGCGCGAGGTCGGTACTCAGTGGAAGGCGGGTGATCGTGTCACTGCGCTGCCCTTTATCGGCTGCGGTCATTGTCAGCCTTGTCTGGCCGGCATCGGGTATCGCTGCGCGACCGTACGTTACGCCGGCCTGGGCGATCTGCCCGGTGCTTACGCGCAATACATGCGCGTGGGTGCGGCCGAGGCGTTGCGCCTGCCACCCGGTATCGACTGGCGCTTGGGTGCGCTGGTCGAGCCGCTGGCGGTCGGTCTGCATGCGGTCCACACGGCGCGCATCGCTCCGGGCGAGCGGGTCTTGATCATGGGTGCGGGGCCGATTGGTCTGGCGTGTGCGATGTGGGCAAGACACTACGGCGCGCAGCAAGTAGTGGTCTCGGACAAAGTGCCGGAACGCCTCGCGCTCGCCACGCGCATGGGTGCAACGGCCACCGTCAATGCCGGTATCGAAGATGTGGTCGGCACCTGCAAGCGCGCCGCCGGCGGGCGCGCCGATGTAATCCTCGAATGCATTGGTGTGCCCGGCACCCAGCAACTGGCGATGGACTATGCGCCCTCCAATGGCCGTATTGTCGTGGTCGGGGTGTGCATGGCGCCCGACACCATCCTGCCGCCCAAGGCAATCAGCAAAGAACTACAGATCAACTACGTGTTCATGTATCGCAAACGTGATTTTGAAATCACCATCGAACTCATAGATCAGGGCCGCATCGATCCGACGCCGCTATTGACCTCGGTGATCGGCTTCGACGATTTCCCCACCGCCTTCAGCGCGCTCAAGACCGACAAGAGTGCGTGCAAGGTGCTGCTCGAACCGCGCTGAGACCTCCACCGACCAGGACCAAGCAAGCATGGCCGTCATTACTTCCCTCTCCACCACCCCCGTATTGGCGCCGCTGGCACGACCGCTGAAAACTGCATCGGGTCACATCGAACGCTTTCCGCTGGTGTTGATCGATCTGCACACCGACGC
>JANMJF010000519.1:0-1673 GCA_031371245.1 Pseudomonadota bacterium
GGCGCGATGGCACATAACTCTGCCGGCAAGGGCATGAAAATCACGGAAAAAGCTGCCCAGTAAAAATCCAATGCGCTCAAACAGTGGCCGACGAAGTATTCGCTGCCCGCCGCACGCTGGGTCTCGAGTACGCTGGTCAGCAATTGCAGCATCGCTGTCTGACGCTGATCGGCCGCCGCCAGATCGCTTTCGTTGTAGCCGTATTTGCGACTCATGGCGCTGATGCCAGCCGGCGCCTGACCGGATTGCATGGCCGGTTTGAACAAACTCAGGCGGCGATTCCAGCCGAGTCCCAGTTCTCCGCACAGTTCATGACTCATGCCCAGCATGGGCACACGTTCGACGGGCGCGTCAGGCACCAGCGCCTTATGCGGCGCGAGGCGTTCGAGCAGAAACAGAATGTCGTTCCAGCGGTTCAGTGGCCGGCCATCGTTCCACGCCACCACTGGCCCGCTGTTGACGCCGGCCCAGGCCACCAATTCGCTGTTTTCCCCACCCGGGATCTGGGGCGCGACCGCGAATTCAAGGTCCTTGAACTCCATCATCGCCTTGACCGCCTGACTCCAGGGACTGGGGGCACCCTTGACCAGCACCACACGCAAGCCTGGTCTTTTGATCAGTTCGGCAATACTTAAGAACTTCATACTCTCCCCTGACGGTGAGGCGCGCGGGTTCGCGCCTATGCTTTGCTATCCTACGATCACGGCTGTGCGGAAGCGACCTTTCGCCGGCCGCTTCAGCGCCCTCGATCTAAGCATTGAAGATCATGAAAGAACTCGCCCATCGCATCGAAATCGCCGCGTGCTCTGCGCTTGCCGCCAGCCGCTACCTAGCGCTTCCGGCCCAGCAGCCGCCGTGGACGGCGACCGGCCTGCACCTGCACCGCGGGCAGCGTTATAGCTTGCTCGCTACCGGACTGATCCAATGGTCCGAGCGTCACCCGCATCTACATGGTGGTGCGGGCTTTCATCTATGGGCGCGTGTGAGTCCCGCTGGCCGCATCGTGAATATGATCAGGGACTCGACGTCTTTCACGGCCGATGTCGATGGCGAATTGCAACTTGGCATTTACCTCGGCATGTGGCGTGATGCCTTTGGTCAACTCGACACGCCGCCAGCGGCCTACAAACGCCTGCGTGGCAGCTTGGAAGTGGTAGCGCTGGCATGGCGAGCCGACAGCCTGGCCGGGCTCATTGAATTGCATGGCCTTTGTCCATCTGCACCCTTGGCCGGTGAGATCGAGCGCCTGCGCGCGCCGGTCTGCGTGCCGCCCGAGTGTGATTATCTGCTTGAGACCGGCCGCGCCGATATTTATCGCGATTGCTCGCAGAATGGCCACGCACGCATCTGTCTGCATGCCGAGGATGACCAGGGCATTTTGCGCAAGCCGATCGATTTTCCGCTGACGCCTAACACGCGCCTGCCTTGGCGCTGGCGGCTGGACGAACATCCAAGCACGCTAGCCGAAGATACCAATGCTACGCACGATTACGTGTCGGTCGCGACCGAGTTCGACAATGGTCGCGATTTGACTTGGATCTGGAGCAGCTGCCTGGTGCCTGAGACGTGGTTCGATTGTCCGATCAAAGCCTGGTCCCGGCGCGAGACCCATTTGGTTGTGCGTTCGGGCTTGTCAGCGGCCAGCCATTGGTGCAGCGAGCGTCGGGCCGTGT
>JANMJF010000525.1:0-5213 GCA_031371245.1 Pseudomonadota bacterium
AACGCATCGTCGATGAATTCAGGATTGTGGCGATGCTTACGGGCATTGCTGCCTATCAGAGACAACTGCGCAACGACATTTTTGAGGTCGTGAACTAGAAAGGCCGCAAGCCGATTGAAGGTCTCGAACTGGCGCGCCTCGGACAAGGCTTCGGTGGCGCGGACCAGGGCCAGATAACTGGCCGCCTGGCGAGCCACTGTACGGAGAAGATTGAAATCCTCGGCATCGAAACGCTGATTGGAGCGCGAGGTCGACAGCGCCAGGATGGCGAGCAGCTCGTCACCATGGACGATCGGCACGATCAGCGCGATGCGCGACATGTCGAGCAACCAACGCGGCGCATTCGCCAGACGCCCGCCTTCGACCTGCGCCTCGTCGGTCAGGTCACAGATTTGCGGCGCGCGCGCCATCTCCTGCACAAAGGCTTCGCTGGCACCGAACTCGAACTGCCGGTCCTGGTAGAGGCTGTAAGTGGCTGCGACGGCGAAACTGCCCGACGAAGTGACGTGCCATAACATGCCACCCGGACTGTCGACGATGTCGCACACGGCGGTCAATATGGTGGTGTTCAACGCGTCCGGTTCCAGCGTGGTACGGGCCAGCGCCTGGGTGAAGTTCAGCCACTCCTCACCGTACTCGTACTTGTTGCGGTAGAAATGGGTAGCCAGGAACGATCGGATGCGCGAACGCAACTGCGTCGAAAAGATCAGCGTCAGCAACAGCAGAATCGCGGCACTGAAAAACGCGGTGGTGAGCGCGCGGCCCCATTCCCCGCCGATCGACTGGATGTAATAACCAGCGGCTGCCATCAGCATCAGATAGGCGCCCGCAGCGGTCAACACCACCGCATGGAAAACCACACGGCGCGAGACGAAGATCTTGATCTCCCATTGCCGGTTGCGTGCCGCCGAGATCGCAATCATCGGAACCGCCAGCGCATTCACCGCGCCGCGGGCCGATAACAACACGGCGTCGAGGCGATTGAACAACACGGCATCAGCGTACAGATAGAAGTCGTAAGCGAACACGAAGCCGACGCCAAAACACAGATGCTTGAGCGCCCAGCGCGAATCTCTCGAGGTGTTGCGGAAGACTTGCTCGATCAGCACCAACACACCCAGCGCCACCAGCAATGCATCGCAGAACACCAGCTTGCGCACGAGCGCGGAATCGAAATGCACCTCGCCGATGGTGAGATTGGCAAGCATCGGCAGCAAGGCCCCGCCAATACTGGCGGCGATCAACAGCGCGGCGCCAAGCTTGATACCACGGTGATACCGGCTATCGCCGACATTGCCGAGCAGCCGGGCGAAAAACGCCACCCAGATCAGATCACGTAAGAATTCGAGTTGCAGGATGAGATCGGGCGCGATTTGGCTGCGCGAGCCGGATTGGAAATAGAGCGCCTGGGCCGCGAACCACAGCGCCGAGGCGGCACAAGCCGCCATCAGCAAACGGCCGATGGCGGTGTCGCGTGCCGCCATCAGCAGCAGCAAGAACAGCGCCATGAAAGCTATCGCACCGATGGAGCCAGCGATCGCAGCAATCGTCGTCATGCGTTCCTCTGCGGCAGACCGCGCGCGCTTGCGATTACGAGAAGTCTATTGTCCGTAGCGCGCGGCGCCGACCAGCCTTGCTCTGATCAACGTGCGCCCTTGCGCCAGAGTATAACTTGGATCGTCTGTAGCAGGATGTTGATATCGAGGAAGATGCTGTAGTTCTTCAGGTAGTAGAGGTCGTACTGCAGCTTCTCGCGCGCGTCGTTGATCGAAGCCCCATAGGGATAAAGGATTTGCGCCCAGCCAGTGATACCGGGTTTTACGTAGTGGCGCAGATCGTAATAGGGAATCGACTTCGACAGTTCAGCGACAAACTGCGGACGCTCGGGGCGCGGCCCGACAAAACTCATATCGCCTTTCAATACATTGATGAGCTGCGGTAGCTCGTCGATACGGGTCCTGCGAATGAAACTGCCGATACGCGTCACGCGCATATCGTTTTGCAGTGCCCACACCGCACCATTGGCCTCGGCATCCTGGCGCATGCTGCGAAACTTGAGCAGCGTGAAAACGCGACCGCGCCGTCCCACACGTTCTTGGCGGTAGAGGATTGGACCGCCGCTCTCGAAGTAGATCGCTGCGACTGTCACGGCGATGATCGGCAGGGTGGCGACCAGCATGAGGGCGCTGACCATAATGTCCATGACACGCTTTTCGGAACTGCGGATCACGGCCTGGGTAAAGCCGTCGGCAAAGATCACGTTGCTGGGATGCAGGGTGTCGATACGAATCTTGCCGAGCTGACGTTCGTAGAAATCGGCCGCTTCCATGATCCGGATGCCGTACATCTTGCATTCGAGGATGTCATCAACCGGCAGTCCCTTCCGGCGGTCGTCGGTCGCTACCACGATTTCGTGCACGTCGAGCTCCTCGGCGAGTGCACGTAGACTGCGTTGACCAAGCGCAAATATGCGCTCGTTGCCGACCAGCCGCTCGTCACAACCGAGATCGACATAACCGACCACGTCGGCCGACACCTGATCGACACCGCCGCGCAAATTGTCGATCTGTCGGGCGCGTTCTCCGATACCGAGCACCAACACCCGTTGGCGCTGATCGTTGTCCTCTCCCGCCACACAGATCAGACGACAGCTGGCGATGCTGACGAATGAACACACCAGCGCGGTGGCGAAGATCGCGCCACCCACCATGAGCTCAGGGATCAGCAGATAGATGCAGCCCATCACGACGAAGCCGCATATAAAGCTGAGGACAAGTCGCAACATGACCGCGCTCGGCCGAGTGTGTTGATCGCGGTGGTAAAGCCCCATGGCCGTCATACCCAGCACAATGGCGGCAACAAAAACCATGGCCTGGCTCCACAAAGGAAGCTGCTCGGCCTTGGCGAAAGCGGCGCTGCCGAGTTGAAAAGTAGCGCCAAGATAGATAGATACGAACAAGATGAGAATTTCCGCGAGACCCAGAAGCACCAGGGATCGCGGGACGTAGTGCCTGAATATTCTTAACATTTTTCTGTGGTGCCCGGTCGGTCGTTGTGCCAGTGCCGTTCGTTTGCAGTCGTGGGGATATTCGATTCGACGGCAACCGCCGCGTATCCCTCATCGCTGCACCAGGGACCAGAGCAAGTGACGTGCCAGCTTATCGAGTAGCGGGCTCACGACCTTTAGCCATCCCTGGCGATGCAACGCTAATTAGTGGGATTTCAGCCAGTTAAAGCAAGGCCATCGGTGTCTCTGCAAGCGCAGGACATGCCTCCGCCAGCATTGCCAGTGCTGCACCGGTCATCCACCAGACCCGAGTTGTCGCCGCCAGGCAACAGCTTGCGCACAACGCCCGTACAAGCGTGTCGTCGGGAGACGACGCCACAAGATGGCCGAACCTCGTCGCGGCCCATCAGTCATCGCCGCCGAGTCGCTCGCGTAAGGCGCCAAGCAAGGTCTGCTTCTTGATTGGTTTGGTCAGGTGGTCATCACAACCTGCCTCCAAACTGCGCCCCATGTCTTCCTTAACGGCGTTGGCGGTCAGCGCAATGACCGGTGTGCGCGGGCGGCCGACTTGCGCTTCCCAGGCGCGGATCGCGCGGGTCGCGGCATAGCCGTCCATGACCGGCATCTGCACGTCCATCAGTATCAGGTCGAAGGATTCCGACTTAAAACGTTCTACCGCTTCGGCACCGTTCTCGGCTTCGACTAGCACGTAGGGCTCGTGGCGCAGATAGGCCTTGATGAGCATGCGATTGTCTTCATTGTCCTCAACCAACAGGATGCGCGCGCTGTTGCTCACCGGCATGATTGTCGCGGCGGTGACTCTGTGGGTAACCGCCGCTGGCCCGGACAGGGCGTCCAAGGCCGCAGCGAGTTGTGTCCGCTTGACGGGCTTGACCAGATAGGCCGCGCTGTCGAGATACTGGATCTTTTCGATGCCGGCCGCGACCGTCGAGGGACGAAACAACAGGATGACCGGTGTGGCATCACCGCGTTCGCGCAAGCCGGCGAGTCCGGCATCGACAGTGGCGGCGCCGGCCGTGTCGATTACTAGCGCGTGGTAGGGGCGGCCAGCCGCGCGCGCTTTGATCACACGCTCAGCCATGTCGATAGGTACGGTGCAGACTTCGCTTGCGAATTGCCAACTGCGCAGCACGCCGGCCAGGACTTCCGCCCCTGCCGCTTGGCTTGCGACCACCAGTACAGCCGCCCCCTGCCCCACTGGTTGTGGCTTATGGGTGCCGTCCGCGACCGGTATCAGTCGCGCCTCGAAGTGAAATGCGCTGCCACGGCCTTCGGTGCTCTCTACCCAGATCCTGCCACCCATCATTTCGACGAGACGCTTACATATCGCGAGTCCAAGACCGGTGCCGCCATAGCGACGCGTGATGGAATTGTCGACTTGGGTAAAACTGCCAAAAATGCTTTCGAGTTTCCCACTCGGTATACCGATACCCGAATCGCTTACTTCGAAATGCAACAAACCAGGTTCCGACGGCGGTGTGGCACAGCCTACACGCATCACTATCTCACCTTGCTCGGTGAACTTGATGGCGTTACCGACAAGATTAAGTATTACCTGACGCAGACGCCCAGGATCGCCGCGCACTACAGGCGGCACATCCAGTGCGAATTCGGTCAACAGTTCGATGCCCTTGGCATCGGCTTTCAGCCCGTAAATATCGATGGCCTGCTCGACGATCTCGACCAGATCGAATTCGATATCCTCCAAAGTCAACTGCTCGGCCTCGATCTTCGAGAGATCGAGAATGTCGTTGACCTGACTCAGCAACGCTTCGCCAGCATTGCGAAATACGCCGACATATTTCTCCTGCTCGCTGGACAAGCTTGATTCGGACAATAGTTCCGCCATGCCGATGATCGCATTGAGGGGCGTGCGGATCTCGTGACTCATACTCGCGAGGAAATCAGACTTCACCCGCGAAGCTGCCAATGCCTGGTCGCGGGTCACGGCCAGTTCGTGAGTCTGCTGACGCACTTGCTCCTCGATCACGCGATTACGCGCCTCAAGCTCGCGCGCTCGCAGATCCTTGGCCCGCGCGAGCGCCACCAGCAACAGCGTGACACCGAAACCCAATACCGCTGCGACCAATACCAAGCCGGTATCGATGCTGCCCCAACGCAGATCCTTGACCGTCACCAGACGCGCCGAGAAGTGATTGAGGCGCACCGAGCTATCCTCACGCAG
>JANMJF010000536.1:0-3018 GCA_031371245.1 Pseudomonadota bacterium
CGCTGGCACGCTGGCGCGCGGCGAGGGCCTGGTGGCCCACGCCCGTTCGGCCGATTATCGCGTGCCGCTATCATGAGCATTGCTGAGCGCATCGCCCGTTTCGTTTCGCCCTGGGTGCGGGATCTGACGCCGTATCACGTCGCCGATGCCAGCGGCCTGATCAAGCTCGATGCGATGGAAAACCCGTTTCCCCTGCCGCCGACCCTGCGTGAGCAGTGGAACGATGCCATCGCGCGCACCGAACTCAACCGTTATCCCGACCCTCATTCGACCGCACTCAAAGCGGCCTGGCGCGCGAGTCTCGCGCTGCCTGACGAGCTTGGCATGATCCTCGGCAACGGCTCGGACGAATTGATCCACTTGCTGTGTCTGGCGATGGCCGGAGTGCCGGGCGCATGCGTGTTGAGCCCCGAGCCGAGTTTTGTGGTGTATCGCATTGCCGCGCAGTCGCTGGGTCTCAATTTCGTTGGCGTGCCGCTCAGGGACACAGATTTCTCGCTCGATGTGGCGGCCATGCTGGCGGCCATCGAGCATAGCCAGCCAGCGCTGGTATTCCTTGCCAGCCCGAATAATCCCACCGCCAACCGCATTGATGGCGAAGGTCTCGAAGCGATCTGTGCGGTGGCACCGGGATTGGTGGTGCTGGACGAAGCCTATTACCGCTTCGCCGCTGGCACGCGGGTGCTGGAAGCTAGCCGGCACGACAATCTGGTGGTCATGCATACCTTGTCCAAAATCGGCTTGGCGGGCCTGCGGCTTGGCGCTTTGTTCGGCGCACAGCCGTGGATCGATGTGCTCGAACGCCTGCGCATGCCTTACAACATCAATGTCCTGACTCAGGTCGGCGCGCAGTTCGCGCTTGAACATCTGATGGATTTCGAGCGCCAGGTAGCGCTCATCCTTGAGGCGCGCGCCGATCTCTACGCTGCGCTGTCGGACCTGAGCGGTATTCACGCCTGGCCCAGTGCCACCAACTTCATCCTGTTCCGCACGCCGCCGGGCCGCGCCACCGAAGTGTTCGAATCGCTCTGCGGGCAAGGGGTATTGATCAAGAACGTTTCTGCGGCTCATCCGATGTTGGCTGACTGCCTGCGTGTGACGGTCGGCACACCGCGAGAAAACGCGATTTTCATCGCAGCCTTGACCCGCGCACTGGCTTGATCTGGCGATAGTGATCATGCCTCGAGAGCGGGGCTCACAGTCGCGTGCGGTGCGCCGCAGGGGCCCTAACCCCTGGGATTTTGGTGTTATACTCGCCGCCCATCAGACGTGACCTTCTACCGTGTGCAGCGAGCATGGCATCACGCATGAAAAGCGCACGTGGCTTGAGTGGACAACGAGCAGGCGAGGGGACATCACGGGTATCTGTGTCGAAGGTGGTGCGTCGGGTTGGGCCCGCGCGCGGCCGTCGGCATGACCATCACTTTGCAGGAGACTTGAGAGCATGAGCGAGACTGCTGTCGATCTGGATCGACGCCGCTTTCTCACCGGCACCGCCGCCATCATTGGCGGCATCGGTGCGGCAACCGCAGCGGTACCATTCATTGCGTCGTTTCAACCCAGCGCCCGGGCCAAGGCTATCGGTGCGCCGGTCGAAGCTGATATCAGCGCCATCGAACCGGGCCAGCGCGTGACTTTCAAATGGCGTGGCAAACCGGTCTGGGTGCTGCGCCGCACGCCCGAGCAGATCGAAGCGCTCAAAGCCGGCGGCACGCTGCGTGATCCCGAATCCAAGGAATCGGAGCAGCCTGAGTTCGCCATGAACGCCTGGCGTTCGTCCAAACCGGAATACCTGGTGCTGGTCGGCGTCTGCACCCATCTTGGCTGTTCGCCGTCTTTTCGTCCCTTGCCCGATGGCGAGGTCGGGCCTGACTGGAAGGGCGGTTTCTACTGTCCCTGCCATGGCTCGAAGTTCGATCTGGCTGGGCGCGTATTCGTCGGCGTGCCGGCGCCGCTGAACCTGGTCGTGCCGCCTTACAAGTTCCTGAGCGACACCCGCATCCTGATCGGCGAATCAGACGGAGGCTCGACATGAGTTTCATCGGTAAGGGCCTGATCGGCCTGCGTGACTGGGTCGATGACCGTTTCCCGCTGATGCAGTTGTGGAACGATCACATGGGCGCCTATTACGCGCCCAAGAATTTCAATTTCTGGTACTACTTCGGCGCGTTGTCGCTGGTAGTACTGGTCATTCAAATCGTGACCGGCATCTGGCTGGTAATGAACTATAAGCCCGATGCGGCGAGCGCTTTTGCTTCGGTCGAATACATCATGCGCGATGTGGACTGGGGCTGGTTGATCCGCTACATGCATTCAACCGGCGCCTCGTTCTTCTTCATCGTCGTCTATCTGCACATGTTTCGCGCCCTGCTCTACGGCTCATACAAGCAGCCACGCGAGTTGATCTGGATCCTGGGCATGTTTCTCTATCTGTCGCTGATGGCCGAGGCCTTCTTCGGCTACCTGTTGCCGTGGGGCCAGATGTCGTTCTGGGGCGCACAGGTGATCACTTCGCTGTTCGGCGCGGTACCGGTGGTCGGCGAGCAGCTCGCCCAGCTGATCCGCGGTGATTACGTGATCTCCGACATCACCTTGAACCGCTTCTTCTCTTTCCATGTCATCGCGCTGCCGTTCGCGATCGCGGGCCTGGTGGTACTGCACATCATTGCGCTGCACGAAGTCGGTTCCAACAACCCCGATGGCATCGAGATCAAAAAGCTTAAGGACAAGGATGGTAAGCCGCTCGACGGCATCCCCTTCCATCCTTACTACACGGTCAAGGACTCGGTGGGCGTGGTCGTGTTCCTCATGATCTTCGCCGGCGTGGTGTTCTTCGCACCGGAGATGGGTGGCTACTTCATTGAGGACAACAATTTCATTCCGGCCGATCCGATGAAGACCCCGCTGCATATTGCGCCGGTGTGGTATTTCACGCCCTACTACTCGATCCTGCGCGCCAACACCGTTGACTTCTTCGGTGTGCCGGGCAAGTTATGGGGTGTGATCTTCATGGGGCTC